>JANQGS010000014.1 GCA_028277195.1 Candidatus Gastranaerophilales bacterium | reverse complement strand
ATTTTTATATTCCTCAACTATATTTTCTTTATTACAGGACTCCATTTCCTCAAACTCGAGGTCCATTAGGGCTGAAATCTCCTGCCTGCCCGGTTTTAGTCTTTTTTCAGTGTCAGTGATTTTCTTTAAAAGTTTGTGATAGGAACTTGCCATAAAAAGCCTCCATTTTTTGATTTCTATAATAAAGTGGTTGTATATAAATAAAAAACTATAATTTCAAAAAATTGCTATATTATTATCAGGTATATTGTAAGGAATTATTAAGTTGCTAAACGATATAAAAGAAACCCCAAAAGTACTGGAGACGCTGTTGCATAATAACCAAACAGAGCAAAAACCGCCCAGCGCAGATAAAATATACATAGCAGCCAGCGGTTCATCCAGGAATGCAGCCAACATAGCTAAATATTTCATTGAAAAAACCGCTAATGTACCGGTAATAGTGGATTTTGCGGGTGAGTTCGCTCACCGGGGCGTTGCAATTACCAAAAATGACCTGTTCGTCCCGTTATCCCAATCCGGAGAGACTGCCGATGTCCTGGCCGCTCTTAAAAAAGCAAAATCAGCCGGGGCAAGGACTTTTGCCGTAACAAACAATGAAAATTCAACCATACATAAACTATCAGACGCGGGCATGCCGGTTTATGCCGGGGAGGAAAAAAGCATACCCTCAACAAAATCTTTTACATGCCAGTTAATGTGCCTGTACCTGCTCGGCCTGCACCTCGGCAACAAATACGAACCTGTTTTGCGGGAAGTGCCTGAAAAAATATCCGGCTTCATTGAAACAGAGGATAAAACAGATGGAATTGCGGCTGAAATTAAGGAGTATAAGAATATTATCCTGCTTGGAAGGGGACAAAACCACGCCTTAGCCGAAGAAGGCGCATTGAAAATAAAGGAAACCAGCTACATAAACGCCGCAAGCTACCCTGCAGGCGAATTTATGCACGGGCACCTGGCGGTTCTGGACAGTGAATTCCCGGTTATCTCAATTTTATCAAGATGCTTTGATGATGCGGAAAATTATGGACTTGCAATAAAAAATACCCGCGACATAAGGCAAAAACGAAACCCGAGAATAATAGAACTCCTCCATAGTGAGGAGAATAAGATTATAGCACCTTTTATAACGGCAGTTATGCTGCAATTGCTGGCATATAAAACTGCGATGCTGCTTGGCAGGGATGTTAACAGGCCAAGGGGGCTTAAAAAGACGGTTGAAAGTGAATAAATCCTCCCTTAGAACAATATTTACAAATTACTGACTTTATTCTTTAATAAATTCTTACAATGCAGTTTTCCGGCACATTTAAGAATATCGTTAAATCAACCGTAAAGGATGACTGCCTGGGCATGGCATCCTCTATGGCGTTTAACTTTATGCTTGCCATATTTCCCTTTCTAATAGCAACAACGGCTGTATTCGGCATCCTCGGGACGGAAGAAACAATTAACGACATTATATACTCGATAAAATCCATTGCCCCGCCGGGCGCGCTCTATGTTATCGAGCATACCCTGAGGGAAACCATAGAAAAATCCTCCGGTGGCGTACTCACTATAAGTTTTATACTGGGTATTTTATTTGCTTCCAACGCGATAAACGTGCTTATGAAGTTCCTGAACAGGGCTTACGGTGTCCCGGAAACAAGGGCTGTCTGGAAAGTAAGAGCTTTAACGCTATGGGTAATAGTCCTGTTTTTCATGGCAATTTTTGTTATAGCAAACCTCATTATCATGGGCAGGGTAATTCTTCATTTCCTTGGTAATTATATCGGCATACAGGAAGCA
>JANQGS010000257.1 GCA_028277195.1 Candidatus Gastranaerophilales bacterium | reverse complement strand
TCTCAGTCATAAACGTGGACCAGGCCCCCGGCGCGACTGACTTGAGCGTAAATAAGGCTAACGGCAGGGTTGAGGTAAAATGGAAGACCGCTTCCGGGAAAATAAGGCCGATTGCCCATAAAAAGAAGAAAGAAAAAGTTATTACAAGACCCCCGAAGGTTATTGTAAATTCCAATACGCTTGTTTCGATAGATGAAGGGCTTCTTCAGGGATTTTCCGGGTATTCTCTTAAGGTTTATCATAACGCCATAGAAAAACTGACGTTCCGGATTCCTGAAAATATTGAAATACTCGATGTTTCAAGCCCTCAAAACATTGTAAACAAGGGCAGTCACAGGGTTGATGGAAACACTCTCACGGTTTACCTCAACTCCCGAGTCAGGGACGGGGTTAACCTGAATATCGCGTATGAAAAAACTTTTGAGAACAAGAAGACAGAGCTGGACATACCTGATATTTTCCCCATTGGTGAGGAGATTGGCAAGGTTTCAGGCTACGTTGCGGTACAATCCTCAGGCAATTCAGAGATTAAAACTATTAAAACCAACAATATATCACGAATTGACATAAGTGACTTACCTAAAAGCCTGAGTTCACTTGCTGAATACCCTATAGTTTCAGCTTACAGCTTTTTAAAAAGCGATTTCTCCCTCTCACTGGCGCTAACTCCCCATAAGGACGCGCCCGTACAGGTTGCAATGGCGGATAAGATGCGCGCGGACTCAAGGTTGGCGCATAACGGCATAATGACCTCAAAGGTTGATTATACCGTGAGGAATATGAGCGAGCAGTTTTTCAGGTTTAACCTGCCGGAAAACGCTGAAATACTCAGCGCAGCAATTAACGGAATTCCGCAGCAGGTTGAAAAACAGGAGGATAAAGAGGCAAAAGACACGGTATACCTTATAAACATTAAAAAATACCAGGATACAAACCCGTTTAACCTCACGGTAATGTACAGGCAGAAACTACGGTTAAATAAACTGCTTACCCTTATTGATTTAGAACTTCCTCGTGTGGTAAATATGCCCGTTTTAACGATTTCCTGGTCTGTTTACGCACCTAAGGGCCTGAGTTACTGGAAGTTTACGGAATTAAACAAAGGTGACAACAACTATTTAAGATACATACCCCAAAATTACCTTAATAAAAGAGAAGGTATTTTTGGGGAAAGAGCCAGAACCCAGGCAGCCCGGAATTATGAAGGAGGCGAACAGGGGCTTGAAGCCGGCAAGGTGCGCGGCGTACTGCCTCCTGAGTTCACGATGCCGCCTGTCAAGGGCCTTAAAAAGTACAGTTTTTCAGGCTATCTCACGGGCTCTGAAACCGTTAACGTGTCCCTGTTTGGCTTTACAGTGCTGGTTTATTACCCGGTGCTCTTTTTAGCGGGATATTTTGCCTGGAAAAAAAGGGCTTATTTAGCTGATAAGTTTAAAAAAATCGTGCAAAGATAGCTCATCGTTAATATGCACGGCAACCATGCCTGCTTTTTCCCCGAATTCCAGGTCAGAGGCTGAATCGCCCACCATTACGGATTTTGAAAAATCCACTTCGGGAAAGTCCTCCCTGGCTTTCAGGGCCATTCCTATGTCAGGTTTCCTGCAACCGCAGTTCTCATCCCTGTCATGGGGACAAAAATATATTTTGTCTATTCTGCCGCCCGCTTTTTCGATTTCCCCCAGCATAAAACCGTGAACCCGGCCTAAATCCTCAATACTCATCAATCCCCCGGCAATTCCACGCTGGTTTGTTACTATAAAAATTTTCCCGAAAATTCCCGATAACCCGGCAACAGCTTCAATAACGCCCGGAAGGAATTGGAATTCAGCTATGTTTTTGACATAATCATCAATGAGTCTTTTATTGATAACCCCGTCCCTGTCAAGGAAAAGACTCCATGTCCGGTCAATTTTCAGGTTGCTTAAATAATTTAAATTATGCATATTTTCATTTTAGAATAATAGTTTGAAATAAAAAAGGAGGAAAAAATGACACAAAAAATAAAAGTCGGGGTGTGCGGGGCCTGCGGGAAAATGGGACAGGCCGTTATAAACGCCGTTAGCCGGGAAAATGATATGGAACTCGTCTCAGCGATTGACATAGTGAATGTCGGGGAAAAAACCGGCGGGGTAATAATAGAGCAATCACTCGAAAACGCCCTTAAAGAACGGGAAATCCAGGTTGTAGTGGACTTTACAAATCCTGAACTCGTATATAAAAACACAAAACTTATACTCGAAAACAATGTGCGGCCTGTGATAGGCACAACAGGGCTAACTGAAGCCCGGCTTGATGAAATCGAGCATTTATCACGGAAAAAGAGCCTGGGCTGCCTGATTGCGCCAAATTTTGCCGTAGGAGCGGTATTAATGATGATGTTCGCGCAAAAAGCCTCAAAATACTTCAGCAATGGCGAAATAATCGAAATTCACCACAATAAAAAGAAAGACGCCCCTTCCGGCACAGCCGTAAAAACCGCACAGCTTATGGCCGGGGAAAGGGAAAAGTTCAGCCAGGACAACTGTGCTGAAACCGAAACACTGAAAGGCTCAAGAGGAGGGGTTACCGAGTCAAATATTCATATCCACAGCGTAAGGCTGCCGGGTTTTGTGGCGCACCAGGAAGTGATTTTCGGCGCGCCGGGCCAGGCTTTGACAATAAGGCATGACTCATTTGACAGAATCAGCTTTATGCCCGGGGTTATTATGGGTATAAGGCATGTAATGGCCAATAATGACTTTGTTTACGGGCTGGAGGGTATTTTATAAGCTCATTCCCTACAAAAGGGCGCAATCCAGCACTTCATTAAAATCTTCCACCAGCTTAAAGTTAATCCGGTTTTTAAGATAGTCCGGAAACTCTGTAATGCCGTATCAGACACGGAATCAGGTATTTATGGACTCATCCTTATAAACGCCTTGATAATTTTATTGGAAACAGTATCATCTATTGCCTTTTCAATATCCTCTATATCGTAAACACTGGATAAATTGCCTACTTTAATGACTTTTTTTGAAATTAAACCCAGGGACTCCCCTAAATCAGCAGGTGAGGGTGAATAGCTACCCATAACAGTGAGCTCCCTGTAATAAATTTCATTGTTCGGGAAAGAGGTTTCACCTGAGGGCACACCGGCAAACACAACTATAGTCCCTCCGTCCCTTACTGACGAAAGAGCGGCATTGATTGTGGCATCGCTGCCCGCCGTTAAAAAGACCTTGTCATAACCTTTTGAGACAACTGTTTCAATGCCAAGGCAATTTGCCAGTTCTTTTCTTTCATCAATAAGTTCAGTCCCATAAGCATTAGCCCCGAAGTGCTTAACTATTTGCCCCATTACAAGACCAATAGAGCCCAGTCCGATAATTAAAACATTATCACCGGGCTTTATTCCTGCTCTTTTTACTGCCCGCAAGCAGCAGGCAGTCGGCTCTGTAAATGAAGCGTCTATATCAGGCACGTTATCAGGCACTTTAAACACGGTATGCTTTAAGTGTTCCTCTGAAACATAGATATATTCGGCAAAACCTCCGGGAATGATATTTGACTGCTTAAAATGAGCGCACATGGAGTAGTTTTCATTTTTGCAGAACACGCAGCGAAAGCACGGAACATGGTGGCCCAGGACAATCCTGTCGCCGGGGTTAAAGGATTTATTGCCCTTAATTTTACTGATATGGCCCACAACTTCATGGCCGGTTACCGTGCCTTCCTTAATGAGCCCCTGCCGGATTTTTACAATATCAGAACCGCAAAGCCCGCAACCTGTCACTTTTATTATTGCGCCGTTTTTCTCCAGTTCAGGCTCAGGTAATATTGCCGGCTCTATTTTATTCTTTTTCCTGTATATTATTGCCTTCAAGCTAAAATTCCGTCCAGGGAACGCAATACCTCATAAGTCATGCCGGATTCTGCAAGTTCTTCTGCGGTCAGGCCGAACAGTGAAATCATCTTTTTCGCGGAAACACTCGCAGGATTCTTTTCTATTTCTCTCATTACCGAGGTTAAGGCGTCTTTTCTGGTTAGCTGTAAATTAGATATATCAATTTTTGCTCTTGAGAGCGCTCTTTTTTTACATTTTCCCACATTTATATCCCTGTTTAAAATTAATCAAAACATCAAAGTATGAGTAGTATACAAACATTGACGCAAACAGTAAAGTATTTGTATCAAATTTTAAATATTAAGTTTTATAAAACCTAATTTTTCTCCAGAACCACCAGGTTATTTGCCCTGTCAATAGAAATCCTGAAGTTTTCAAGAAAGCTCAAACCCAAAAGGCCCGCGATTTCATGGCTATCACCTGATGTATGAACCGGCAGGTCTGCTACTATAGCGTCAACATTCCTTACTATAAGGCCCTTAACCTCTATTTCAGGTATTTTAACCAGAGGGGCGTTAATATAACCGCTTCCTGTCATTATTTTAACGGTTTGAACCCCATTGGTCCTGATATTCAGCTTCCTGGCCGTTGCCTTTGAAATCATTGTGAAAGAAGCCCCTGTATCAAGAATCAGCTTTGTTTTCAGCGTGTTATTAAGCAGCACGTCATTTACCACTATTACCCCTCCGGCAATATTTACATTAAGAACGGCCTTTGTTATGTTTGGCTGGTAATAAGACCCGTAAGTTTCCCCCAGGTTGCTTAACCCGGTGCGGCAGAGTTTAATAAGCCTGTCGTTATTAGACCTTGAGATTACGTTTTTGTATAGAGCCTTGGCCTCGTTATACCTTTGCATATTAACAAGCGTAACAGCAAGCATGTATTTTGCTGTATAGTCATGGGGCTTTTTCAGGGCTAATTCCCTGAAAATCATCTCAGCCTCAGGATAATGCCCCATCCTGTATAATGTCAGGCCATCCTGGAGGGTTTTGGCGGAAACATCTGATGCGGATAACAAAATTATGGCTATGATTAGTACAAAAAAGCGCATAATGATTTTATCGGATGTTTTTATTTTTTATTAAATTAAAGATAGCATTAGAACCGCGAAATCCGCTGCTTTGAATATTTTACATACTCGTTTTCAGTGTCCTGTGATTTTTCTATGAACTTTTCATACCACTTTTTCGCTTCAGAATAATTCTTTAACAGGTCATAATCAACCGCCAGGGCATAATAAGCCATTGCCAGGCCGGAATTATACTTAACCGCATGTTCATAGTCGCTTATGGCAAGGGGGTATTTTTCCATTGCGTCATACACCATACCCCTCTGGTAATAAATATCAGCGTTCTCAGGCTCGGTTATAAGGGCTGTGTTTAAGGTTAACAGCGCTTCATTATAATTCCCCCGGTTATACTCAAGAATTCCCTTTTCAAGAAGCCTGGCGGTCATTACCTGCTTTGAGGATTCAATGGCCTGCTTTATGTTTTCATTTTTCGGGTCAATGGCAAGCGCTTTTTGATAGGTTTTCAGCGCTTTTTCAAAATTTTCCTCCTGGAAATATCCCGTGCCCAGGTAATAATATGCTGTAGAATTACTCTCATCGAGCTCTATAGCTTTTTCATACGCCTTTATAGCCTCTGTGTTGTTGTTGAAGGCCTGGTATGCAGCCCCTAAATTCACGTACAAGTCAGAATCAGGCTCGCTTATTTCCATTATTTTTTTGTATTCGGCAATAGCCTCTTCATAATTGCCGTTAGTGTGCATTTGCAGGGCATTATGGTATCTTATCGTCGCAGCCTCGGACTCTATCGCGGAAATCATTTCCGCAATCCTTACATTCCCCGGCATTTTATCGAGCGCATCCTTAAGTACGGAAACAGCAAGGTTAACCCGGTTTTTCTCCTTATAAATCGAAGCTATGTTTAAATAAGCGTCAGTATAGCCCGGGTCAGCCTTTATTGTCCTGTGGTAATATTTCATTGCCTCGTCCTGCCGGTTAATGGAATGCAGGTAAAAAGCAAACTTATACTGTGTTGCAGGGTCATTGGGGTTATTTTTTGCAAAGGTTGCCAGTGTATTCAGGGTATCCCTTTTATCCGGGAAGAGCATAACTGTCTCAAAAAGGGCCTCTTTTGCCATTTTGTTCCGCCCGTCTTTTTTAAGGATAAACCGGAACTCCTTAATGGCATCATCAAGCCTGCCCATGTCCCTTAAGGCAGTGCCTTTATAATAATGCGCGAGTATATGACCGGGTCTTACCTGCAAAATCGTGTCATATGCGCGCAAAGCGGTATTGTATTTCTTTTTTGCCTGGAATAGCGTGCCTAAGTTAAGCCTTGTCGTAATATCGTTCGGGTCAATTGTTTCTGCTATTTTATATTCCCTCATAGCACCGTCCAGGTTGCCTTTTTTCTGGAGCACAACCCCGAGGTTCATATGAGCCGAGGCATCCCGTGGGTTTTCCTTGATTTTTTCAATCCATATATACTCGAGGTCATTAAGGATTTCCTTTTTTTGCCCCTCCTTGCCCGTATTCAAGGCTATATTGAATTCCCTTACGGCTATTTCATTCTTGCCCATATCCTGGAGCGCGCGCGCGTATTTCAGGTGCAATTCCGGCTTTGTGCTGTCTTTTGAGAGGGCTTTTTTATAGTTATCAGCAGCCGGAACAGGTTTTTGCAGGGCCCTGTAAATATCGCCCAGCGCTTCATAAAGCTCAATATTATCACTATCCTGCTTAAGGGCTGCTTTGAATTCCACTATTGCCTCCGTGAATTTTCCCTGTCCTCGCAAGGCTTTAGCTATTGTTTTCCTTGAACCCGCTTCCATTGCATCAAGAACGTTGCCAAGATTTGTTTGTGCTATGTGGATATTTTCCTCGGCGAGTTTGCTTATTGGTTTATGCCCGTCATAATCAAGGTAGTAAATAGCGTTTCTATAATCAGACGCCGCCTGTTCAAGGTTATTTTTCTGGTTAAAAAAGTATGTACCCCTGTTAATATAGGCAACCGACAGGTTTATTCTTGTTGCGGTCCTGTCCGGTGAGAGTTCCAGGGATTTTTTCAGCGCGTCAATGGCTTTGGAGTATTCATTTGCCTTATAGAATTCCATTCCCTTTTTATAATAGAGGTCAGCCTCGTCCAGGTACTGGCTGTAATTTTGCGCGTTATCGGTTATATCGGGGAAGGAGCAGGCAGGCGTATTCAAAACCAAAAAGATTGCCGCAATAGCCGCAATGAGATTATTTATTTTAATCATTTTCATCCTGTTATCCTCAGTCACTAAAAACATTTTATCATATCCAGGCATGCATTAAGGCGGCGGCAGTTGTCCTGTCAGGCCGCAGATATATATATTTTGCGTCATATATACCCTGTACCTGCTTGATTTCTTCCAGTATTTCATCCCGGATATGCTCGTCGGCAGTAATAATCATGGTGGATTCCCCGCCTGAGGAGGCTTCTTGCTTTCTTGCCACCATCATCATCCTGATATTAATGTTATTGTTTCCGAGTATGGCGGATACTTTCGCTACCATACCGGGCTTGTCCTGGTGAGGGGTAATAAGTATATGCTCGGCTATTTCAATATTTGCCGTTATATCGTCTATTTTTATAATCCTCGGGGTATTATCCGCAATCATAGCCCCGCTAACGCTGTGAGTACCGGCATCTGTGGTTATTTTTACTGTTATAAGGCCGTCATAAGTCCCGGATTGTTCTGATTTGGATTCTATAACCTCAAATCCCTGCTGCCTTACCAGTATCGGGGCGTTGACGCAGTTCACGTCCTCAAGGTTATGGGAGAGAATGCCTTTTAATACAGCCACTTTCAGAGGGGTTGTATCATACCCGGAAAGTTTACCTTTTACGGCCACTTCAACCTGTCTTATCCCGCCTTCGCTTATCTGCCTTGCGAGCAGGCCGATATTTTCGGCCAGGTTCATATATTCCTTTACCGGTTCAAGTAATTCCGCCCGCAGGTAAGGTATATTTACCGCGCTCCTGGCGGACTTGCCCGAGAGCACGTCCCTTATTTGCTCGGCAACATCAATGGCTACCTTTAATTGCGCCTCCTCGGTGCTCGCTCCCAGGTGGGGCGTCATTATGATTTTGCCCTCAGCGTTAAGTAAAGGGTTATCAGGGTCAATAGGCTCTTTCTCAAACACATCAAGCGCTGCTGCCGCTACCTGCCCTGATTCCACAGCTTCCTTAAGCGCCTCTTCGTCAACTATTCCGCCCCTTGCGCAATTAACCAGCATTACACCCTTTTTCATCCTGTTCAGGGTATTTCTATTAATCAAGTAAGCGGTTTCCCTGGTTTTTGGCACGTGAATGGTTATAAAATCGCATACTCCCCAGAATTCATCAAGGCTTTTTATAAGTGTAGCGCCTAATTCCTCGACTTTTTCCTGTGTTACGTAAGGGTCATAAACAAGCACTTTCATACCGAGGGCAACAGCAGCTTTTAAGACCCTTGAGCCAATTTTTCCCAGGCCGATAGTCCCCAGTGTCTTATTAAAAACCTCCACGCCGGTAAATTTTGAGCGTTCCCATTTACCCTGCTTTATTGAGATGTCAGCCTGCGGGATATTCCTTGCCATAGAGAGCATTAAGGCTACTGTATGCTCTGCTGCGGCTGCGGTGTTGCCTTCCGGGGAGTTTACAACTATTATTCCCCTGTTTGTTGCCTCTTCAAGGTTTATGTTATCAACGCCTACGCCTGCCCTGCCTATGATTTTCATTTTTTTTGCAGCCTCAATAACTCCGGGGGTAACTTTTGTCTGGCTTCTTACCATCATAGCGTCGTATTGGCCTATGATTTCGCACAACTGCCCTTCGGGAAGCACTTCCTTAAAGTCCACATCCGCCGCTTCCGAGAGTATATCTCCCGCTGCTTTATTGATTTTGTCAGTAATTAACACCCTGGGTTTTGCCATTGTTCCATAAACTCCTTTATTCTTCCTTCTTTTTTTCTAACATAACATTTTTCTACTTCATATATATGAAATATTAAAAAAAGTTAAGAAATGTTAAAGATTGTTAACTTTAGGTTCGATTATTTTACAAGAAATAAAGACAAATTTTAATACAAATGTTAACCAGGGGTATAAAGGATTAAATTTATTATGGATTTACTGATTAAAAAACAGGGAAGCGACGTAACGGTAATAAAGCCTGTTAATTCAGGTGGGCGAAATATTGAGAATATTATTGCCGGGGCAAAAATGGTCATTCTCGAGAACCTCGGGAGGGCTATAGAGCTTGATTTGACCGGGGTTAATTTCCTGGACTGCATTAAAATCGGTACGGTAATCGGCACATATCATTTCCTGGAGTTCAGCGGGAAGAAAATTTTTATTACAGTAAGTGATACAGAGGTTAAGAAGGCTTTAGAGAGCCTGAGTTTTAATAATATTGAGGTTTACTGCGGGGATGCCCTTGAGCTGGCCGGGATTGCGTAGCGGTTTATGGGGGGATTAATAGGTAATCCTGTTACCGTCCCCGATTATTTTAGCCAGGCAGGAAGCCCCGTTCCACTCATCCTGCCCTCCGAGGGAATTGCAGTAATCAGAATGGCTTAAGGGGTTACTGCCTCCGTCACAATGACCGCTCGCGCCTCTTGGTTCTGCTCCATATTTTGTTATAGATACATTAAAAGTATCCATTCCATATTTATTAGGGGGCTGTTCGCCGTTAGCATTAAAAGTTATATACCCGCACTGAAGATTTTCCCCGTTTCTTTGCACTGATGAATGGTCACAATTTGAAGAGTTTAACCT
The DNA here is from genome assembly GCA_028277195.1 of Candidatus Gastranaerophilales bacterium. Taxonomy (GTDB): domain Bacteria; phylum Cyanobacteriota; class Vampirovibrionia; order Gastranaerophilales; family UBA9971; genus JANQGS01. The sequence goes on along the minus strand of JANQGS010000257.1, from coordinate 8,694 downwards.
AAAAGCATAAGTTATACCATTTACTCCTACTGCGGTGGCAAAATTTGACGAATAGTAGTTAGGATTATTATTTACGTAATTATCAGAATGCAGGACGGTTGTTCCGGAAGGCCAACATCCGTCGTCCCCGGCAGGGCATTCTTTTACAAGCCTTAATTTAGTCTTGTATTTTGCAATCATATCATCTGTATCAGCAAAGTACCCCACAAGATTGCCCTCATTTTCAGCCATCATCATTATTGTTGCCTGGGAAATCACTGAATAAGATTTTATGGCTTTTGCGGCATAGTGTTTTTTTTGAGAACTCTGTATCAGCGTTGGTAGAGTCATCGATGCCACTATGCCTATAACCCCCAGGGTAAGGAGCGCCTCGGCCAGGGTAAAGGCTTTCAGGGAGTTACTTTTATATTTATTTTTATGATTTTTTTGACTATTCATTTATAAAACCTTTTTTATTATATCGAATTATTTTACTTATATCTTTAATATAAAAAATATTTAATATAGTGTTATAAAAGGATAGAAAATTAATATCAATAAACTTTACTGTTAAATTTTCGTAACTTCGACTATCAGGGTTGATTCTTCCCTTGTTTCAAGGTTACATAATTCTTTATGCCCGCTTTTTCTTAATTCGCATTTTTTAATTTTTACACAGCCTGCCTCTTTTAGCCTTCTTTCAAGTTCTTCCCGGTCATAGAGCCATTTATGCCCCCACCAGCGAAAACACACATTCAAAAATTCAGCTTTTGTCTTAATAAAATCCAATCCGCATTTTTTTATGCCGGCATCTTTTTTCCAATTATCATTGTTATATAATTTGAGGGTATCCTGCAAATCCGGCATTGCAATACGCATAATACCACCGGGTTTTAATACTCTCATAAAATCCCTGATGGATTTAACCGCTTCATCAGGAGATAAATGCTCAAGAAGGTGCTCATTATAAATAAAATCAACAGAGTTATCAAAAATAGGAAGTTTTTTAGTTATATCCCAAAATAAATCTATCTTTTCGATATTGTTATCTGAATTATTGTCAATATTAATCCATCCGTCCAGATAAATTGTCCCGCATCCCAGATGGAGTTTAATAAAGTCATTTTCAGCTTTATTTTTGATTAAATTACCTGCTTTTTTCTTTGCCAAAAGCATATATGGTATGAACTTAATAATATTTATTACTTTATTGGCTGTTTTTTTAAACTTCACAATTTATAAAGTTTCTCCATTTTTTTTATAAATAGTATAATCACAATAATTTTTATGATACCAGTGTTCTTTAAAAGTTTTTGATGCTTTCCATACATTATATTCATCATCAGGATTAGCGTAATTATCCCAGGTTAAGTGCCTTGCTTTTGCAATTTTTGTTCTTGCCCATTTTTTCTTATTTTTTTTGCAATAATGGTGAAAATTCCCGTCAACAAAGCTAAGTTCTTTTTTTAAGAGATAATTAGAAAGATTTGCAAAATCATTTGTTCTAAAAAGTAAAAACCATGCTCCAGTATAACCTTCCACATAATTTTTTCCCCTGCACTCTTTAGGTTTAGGTATCCACTTATCAGAACCTTCTATAGCAGGTAAATTTTCAAGAGAAAAATCAATACCAACAGCAAAAACTTCCTTATTATCTGCTAATATTGCTATTTCCTCTTCCAGCCAGTTCTCCTCCCGGGTTACCACATCACCGTCAGTCAGCATAAAATACGGTGATTTAATTTTATTAAAATCAAATTTTTCAAAAAAAACCTTTGTCATATTACAGCTTATATTTTTTTCAAATAAAACATATTCACTAACTTTCCCCTGTTTTAATAAATCAAGTATATATGGTTTAAATTTTGCTTCAGTGTACTTACTGTAATTCTCAAGAACTCTGATATCAAGTAAGTCACTCTTTTTAAGCAGACATTCAATTGTTTTTTGAAAATTGGCAAACTCAAAAAAAGCAATTACATAACAGGGAATTTTACTTTGTTTAACGTCTTCAATTATCATATAATACCCCTTCCGCAAAAGTTATGGCAAAAACAGTGCCCTTCCCGGGCAGGCTTTTTACCTTTATATCCCCATCGTAAAATTTTACTATCTTGTTTAATGTAAAAAGCCCGAGCCCGCTGCCCAGGATATGAGCGGTTTTTTCGTTTTTAATCCTTGAAAATTCCTTAAAAAGCCTTGCCTTTTCCTCAAAAGACATCCCTATTCCGCTATCAGCCGCTATAATTCTTATTTTGTCCCTGTGCTGAGCGATTTTTAGCCTTACAAAGCCGTTATCCTTATTATATTTGATGGCATTGCTGATTAAATTATTGAAAATTATCTCTATTTCTGCCCTGTCAGCGATAATTTCTCCGGGAACTTCCGCATTAAGGCTGAGTTTTATGTTTCTTTTTCGCGCATCCTCAGAGAACATCTCAATGGAAGAAGCTGCAATCTTGCTTAAATCCAGCAGCTCCGGGTTTCTTTTTTTCTCGCCCGACTCTATCCTGGTTAAGTCCAAAAGGTCAAAGATTAACTTCCTCATACCATCGAGCCTGATTTTGCTCCTGTTGAGCATTAAGTTAAAATCATCCCGGGAAATACTGTCAAAACGGTTTTGCATAATGTCCAAATAGCCCTCAATGGCATTTAAAGGCGCTTTTAACTCATGAGAAAGCACGGAGATGAACTGGAACCTGATTTTTTTCTTCTCTTCCTCGAATTCCTGTGCTTTTCTTGAGAGCATAAAGCGGGTTACAGCTTTTTTGAGCGAGTTTCGCAGTTCATCAGGGTTAAAAGGCTTGGCCAGGAAGTCATAAGCGCCTAATTTTGTGGACTGTACCGCTGTTTCAAAGGTTGCATACGCAGTAATCATTATTACAAGAGTATTTTTATTCCTGCTTACTATATGCTCCAGAAGCTCAAGCCCGCTTACATCAGGCATTTTATAGTCAAGCAGTATGATTCCATAGTCCTGCCTTTCAATGAGCTCGAAAAACTCGTCCTTTGCAACAGCGCAGTCTGCCTCGAAAAAGACCTCTGAGGCTGTATCTTCCACAACAACCCGGAAGTTATCGAGGATTTTTCTGATACCCCTGCACATCTGGGGTTCATCATCAACTATAAGCACTTTGCATTTTTCTAAACTATACGTCATACGGTTAATTTCTGGATTTCCTTAAGGATTTGGTCGGGCCTGACAGGTTTTGAGAGGATTAAATCAGCCTTAATCCATTTTTTTTCATTTTCCGTGACCGACTCAAAGCTAAAACCCGTCTGGCTCTTCACCGCCGTCACAATTATCACCGGAATAGCCGGGTCTTTTTTCTTTACCTCATATGAAAGCAAAAACCCGGAATCCAAATCGTCTATCATAAGGTCAAATATAGCCAGGTCAAATTTTTCGCTGTTTATAAGCTCCCTTGCCTGTTTTTCGTTTTCAGCGGTAATCACCTCGTACCCTTCGGTTTCGAGGATGAGTTTCTGCTGGATTAAATAGTCAAAATCGTCATCTACCATTAATATTTTCATTTTTCCAGGACCTTTTGGATTTCGTCGGCTAAATTATCCGGGGTAACGGGCTTGTCGAGGAATTTCACAACCTGGTCCCAGGCATTCTCGGTCTCACCGAGCCAGTTGACTTTTTCAGGGTCACCGGAAAGTATTATTACGGGCAGTTCAGGGTATTTTTTCCCCAGTTCCCTTGCCAGTACGAAACCCGCTGACCTGTGTTCCATCATAACGTCCAGGACAAGCATATCAGGTTTTACACTGTCCAGTTTTTTTAGCGCCGCCTGGCCTGTATAGGCTGCTGCCACGTTATAACCCTTTTCCCGGAGGGTTATGGTGTTTTGTTCCACTAAATCAATGTCATCGTCAACTAAAAATACTGTTTTTGTCATAATTTTCTCCTTTACTGCTTATTTTTTCGGTAACGTAATTTTTACTGACGTCCCCGCCTCACCGTTTGCGGGGTCAGTGTTTGAAGCAACATCAATTGAGCCGTAATGCATCTTTATTATCCCGTAGCTCACTGAAAGCCCTAGCCCTGTTCCTTTTCCAATCTGCTTGGTAGTGAAAAACGGGTCAAATATTTGCTTCCTGAACTTTTCGGGTATGCCCGGGCCCGTATCCTTAACCGTAAAAAAGGCGCTTTCTTTGTTTTCATCAAGTATAATCAGGATTTCCCCGCCTTTTTCCTCCATGGCGTCTATTGAATTATTTACCAGGTTTATAATAACCTGCGAAACCTGGTCTTTATCTATGTCCGCAAAAATATTTCCCGCCCGGTTTATTATTTCAACGCTGATTTGCTCGGGCACATAGGTTGAGTTAATGCAGTTTTGCACCAGCTCGCCGATTTCCGTCCTGTTTTTAATGAGCTTGTTCTGCCTGGAAAAGTTTAAAAGCCCTGAAACTATTTTCTTGCACCTGTTAGCCTGGTTTAAGACCACCTGCAAGTCTTCCCTCGTGCTGTCACAGCATTGGGCTTCCTCGAGTATGATATTTGAGTACATAAGTATAATTCCAAGGGGGTTATTCAGCTCATGCGCAATCCCTGCCGAAAGCTGCCCCATTGAAGCCAGTTTTTCCCTGTGGTTAAGGGCTTCTTTTGTGCTCTTAAGGTCGCTTATCGTTTTCTTTAACTGCTCAATGCTATAAGGCAGGCACATTTCCTTTTCCGCAAAACCCTTAACAATGGCTATAGCGTGTTCACGGCAGGTCTCATAACCGCATGCACCGCAGTTTAATTCATCATTTTTCTCGAACTTGCCGAGTTTTTTGAGGACTGTTTTAATTAAATCCGCCGGCGGTTCGCCTAAATTCTGGTTTTCCGCGGAAAATTTGCAGCCCAGGTCAATATTTTTGAACTTTTCCAGGTTTTTCTCGAAAGTTTCCCTGTCAAAATCCCTGATTTTATTTTTCACGTACTGACTGACCCTGTGGCGTCTTTCGTAAAGCGGGGCATCATTGGTAATGCCCGGGCCGAGGATACAACCGTCACAGGAGAGGGATTCAAGGATTTTTGCGTTTAAATATCCCCTGCTGAACTCTTTTATGGCCTCTACAAAATTGATTTTGCCGTTGGCTGTAATGATGTTTTCCCTGATAAAATCCTCCCTTACGTCAGCAGCCTGTAAAAACCCCCCGCTTAAGGCAAACAGGGCACCCTCGCCTGCCCGGGGCCGGTCAAAATCGGATTTGATTATTTTATGGGGGTTAATTTTTTTATTTTCCGCAAAATGCCTCAGCTCAGAGAATGTCATTACCTCGTCAACGTCATTATGCAGGTCATCCCTTGTTTTTTCCTTTTTCTTGGCCAGGCAGGGGCCTATAAATACTACTTTAAGCTCATTACCATGCATTTTTTTCAGCACCCTGGCTGTTGCAATCATTGGGGAGACAATCGGGGCGAGCTTTTCAACCAGCTCAGGATAGTATTTTTCAACATAGGAAACAACCGCAGGACAACTCGTGGCGATATAAGGCTTTTCAGACTCCTCAGCAAGTATTTTTTTGTACTCGGCAGCGACTAAATCAGCCCCAAAGCCCGCTTCATTGACGTAATCAAACCCTAATTGCCTTAAGAGTCCTACTATACCGGCATAATCAAGCTCCCTGAATTCAGCCGGAAAGCTCGGGGCAATGATTGCGGCCTTTTTTCCCGGGCCCGAGAGTATCTTTTCGACCTCAAAAAAGGAGGAGGACGCCACTTTAGCCTTCTGGCTGCATACCTTAACGCAGTTGCCGCAGCTAATGCACCTGGACACAATAATTTCCGCCTGGCCGCTGGTTATGCTGACGGCTTTTGCCGGGCATTCCCTGACGCAGGTATAGCAGGTTTTACACCTTTCCTTAATTGTTGATATTATCGGCCTGTTCATTCCTGTTCCTGTAGGTTGTGTGCAGTAATTGATGGCTTTTGTGACCGAGGGGCTTTTTCAGGAAGTCATCATAGAGCTTTTTAATTGATTCATTCCTGTGGGAGTGGCGGACTTTTGCGTTGGCGTCTATTTTATACAGCGCCTGCATTCTGGCCCTTACTTTTTCCGGTTTCACCCCGTGAGGCTGGCCTCCACCGGATATACAACCGCCCGGGCACGTCATAACCTCAATAAAAGTATACTTTGACTTGCCTTTTTTAATGTCATCAAGGATTTGCGGCACATTGCCTATCCCGTTAACAACAGCAAAGTTAAGCTCAGTTCCCTCAATATTGACGTTGATTTCCTTTATGCCGTCCATTTCCCTTGCGTTTGCAATGAGCGGGTCTTCCAGGTCCCTGCCGGTAATGAAGTTATAGGCTGAGCGGATGGCTGCTTCCATTACCCCGCCTGACACTCCAAAGAGTTTTCCCGCTGATGACCTTTCCCCAAAGGGGTTGTCAGCTTCCTCAGGCGCCAGGGTTTTCAGGTCAATGTTGAGCATTTTAAGCATTTTTGCAAATTCCCTTGTGGTCAGGGACGCGTCAATATCCGGCATATGCCCGCTCATCATTTCTTTCCTGCCTGACTCGAATTTTTTTGCCACGCAGGGCATAATGCTTACGCTGAAAATCTTTTCAGGGTCAATGCCGTTCTTTTGGGCGAAATAATGCTTGATTACCGCACCGAGCATTTGTTGCGGGCTTTTGCAGGTGGACAGGTGCGGTATAAGTTCAGGGTAAAAGTGCTCCATATACTTGACCCAGCCGGGAGAGCAGCTTGTCATCATCGGCAGGGGGCCTTTGTTTTTAACCCTTTCCACCAGCTCTGAGGCCTCTTCCATTATTGTTAAGTCCGCAGAAAATGACGTATCAAACACATGGTCAAAACCGGCCTGCCTTAAGGCTGAATTCATAAGGCCCATAACGTCCGTACCGGGTTCAAATTTAAAGTACTCGCCTATTGTAACTGTGATTGAAGGGGCATACTGCACTACCACAATCTTTTCAGGGTCATTTATAGCGCTGAATACTTCATTTAAGCTGCTTTTTTCTGTTAGAGCCCCTGTTGGGCAGGCCATTATGCACTGGCCGCAGTTTATGCAGTTTGAAACGTTCAGCCCGTCGTCAAATGCAGGCGCAACTGTGGCTTTTGGACCCCTGTTAACAAAGTCGATAGCTGAAACGCACTGTATTTCCTCGCATACCCGCACACACCTGCCGCAAAGTATGCATTTTGACGGGTCCCTTATTAACGAAGGGCTTGAGGTATCAATTTTGTGGCTGGTTTTTTTGGCGGTATAAGCCCTGTCCCTTATTCCAAATTCTTCCGAGAGGTCCTGCAATTCACACTGGCCGTTCCTGTCGCAGTAAAGGCACTCGTCGGGGTGGTTTGCCAGAAGCAGTTCAAGGATTGTCTTTCTGGCGCCCAGCACTTTAGGGGAGTGAGTCCTTATTTTCATCCCTTCCTGCAACTCTGTAGAGCAGCTTGTGACCAGCTTTGGCCAGCCTTCCACCTCTACCACGCACATCCTGCAAGCCCCTGAAGGGAACAGTCCGTCTATATGACAGAGGGTAGGGATGGTTATGCCGATTTCCCTTGCTGCCTCGAGTATGGTTTTGGCGTTTTTAACCTCTGTTTCCTTGTTGTTTATTGTTATTTTCACCGGTTTTTCTCCATTTTTAGCTCTGTTTTTTAACCGCGCCAAACTTGCATGTATCCATGCAAATGCCGCATCTTGTGCATTTATCGTCCATAATGTAGTGAGTTTCCTTTACTTCCCCTACAATAGCGCTGACCGGGCATTTCTTTTTGCAAAGGGTGCACCCCTTGCAGGCTACAGGGTCTATAGCATAGAAAACAAGCTCTGCACAGGCGCATGACGGGCAACGTTTTTCGTAAATATGGCTTTCATACTCGTCCCTGAACCACCTTAACGTGCTCAATACAGGGTTAGGAGCGGTCTGGCCCAGTCCGCAGAGGCTTGTTTCCTGTATTACACCGGCTAATTGCTCAAGTTTTGTAACTCCCTTAAACCTTTCAAGGGATTTTAAGTCTGAAGAGCCCTGCGTTATGCGGGTCAGGATTTCCAGCATCTGTTTTGTGCCTTCACGGCAGGGGATGCACTTTCCGCAGCTTTCTTTCTGTATAAAATCCATAAAGAATTTTGCCACATCCACCATGCAGTTATCCTCGTCCATTGCTACCAGCCCGCCTGAACCCATTATCGCGCCCACTGTTTTCAGGGATTCATAGTCTATCTGGATACCCAGGTGCTGCTCAGGTACGCATCCGCCCGAGGGTCCGCCTATTTGCACGGCTTTGTACTTTTTATTGTTTGCGATGCCGCCGCCTATATCAAAGACAATTTCCCTGAGCGTCCTGCCCATTGCAACCTCAATAAGGCCGGTTCTCCTGACCTTGCCTGAGAGGGCAAACACTTTTGTGCCCTTGCTGTTTTCCGTTCCGAGCTCGGCAAATTTTTCAGCGCCGTCAAGCATTATTTTAGGCACATTGGCAACGGTTTCCACGTTATTTATGACGGTCGGGCAGCCAAACAGGCCTTTTACTGCCGGGTAAGGCGGTCTTGGCCGGGGCATGCCCCTTTTCCCTTCAATGCTGTGTATTAATGCGGTTTCCTCACCGCAAACAAATGCTCCCGCCCCTTTTTTTATTACTATTTCAAGGTTTTTACCGGTATAGCCCTTTTCCCCTGCCTGTTTAAGGGCTTTTTCAAGGTTTTTTATCGCAAGGGGGTATTCTGTCCTTATGTAGACATAGGCTTTAG
>JANQGS010000295.1 GCA_028277195.1 Candidatus Gastranaerophilales bacterium | reverse complement strand
AATATTACAATGAGAAAAAGGCAAAGGTTTTCAAATGGACTTATCAGGGGAAAGTGCTTGCTAAATAATATCATATTATTTTTAAATTAATGCACTAGTGAATTCAGTGTTTGCTTTCCTTTCAGCTAATCTACTCTTAATTCTTTCCGGCAGCAGTTCAGCAAGTTTTTCCCCAATCGTTGGAGGTTTTACCGTAGGTTTGCTCTCTTTAAAAAGCAGGCCATAAAAAGTGTCTTTCGCCCTGGTTATAGCATTATCAATAAATCTGCCAGCAGGACCTCCTTCTACTTCGTAAGCAAAAACTTTTTCCTTGCCAGGTCCCCTGCCATGTGGTGTAATTATACGGCTTGTATTTATGCCTTGTTTGTTTAGCCTTTTCACCATTTCTACTAAGGGTTCTTGTTCAGTACTTCTAACAATGGCCGTATGTGGCCGTGTAAAATACTTTTTTACTGCTGTTCCTGCTCCACGCAGGACCTCGTCCCTACTTCCAAAGTACGGGGATGTTGTGTTGTTAATCATAATAATTTTTTCTCCTTTTTTTACTGATTCACATATTATAAATAGCCTGAAAAAAAAATTTGACATTTTAAAATTCAAAAATTAATATTTTGTAATATATTTTAAAGTTTTAATGCTAAGATAAATAAAAACAGGAGAAAATAGGGTTTATCCCTGTTTTTACTTTGTACTTTTACACATTTTTTTAAATTTTTTCATGCCAACATCCACAACCACTGCAACAACACAAAAACCAGCATCAACCCCACAAGCCCGCAGAACGCAACCGTTAGATACGTCTGCACCTGCCCGGTCTGCAAACTCCTTATCAGCCAGCCCTCAAAACGCTTTTTCCAGCCGACAAAGTTCACAATGCCGTCAATTACATACCTGTCAAACGCGGCAGCCAAGCCGGACAGCGGTAAAAATATGTTATCAATAAACCAGTAGTAGTACATATCCATGTTTAAAAGCCTGAACGGGCCGACAGGCCTTGCACTGAACAGCTTTGCAAGCTCCACGCCCGCAAGAGCAATGCCTATTGATATTACGGGCAGCCACCAGGCTGCATGGTGGTGCTCTGAATGCTTTACATACTCATCTATAGGCACAAAACCCAGCAATGCCGAGGGCACAGCCAGTATTATGAGTGGGACAGTCATTACCTTTGGGGCATTGTGCGGATGGGCATGTCCTCTGTATTCCCCTTCAAACGTAAGGAAATAGCTCTTGAACATATAAAACGCAGTCAATAACGCGACTATTAAGGCTATTACAAGTAAAAAATGCTCGTGGGCAGAATAAAGCCCTGAAAAAATCTTCTCCTTTGACCAGAAGCCGCTCAATAACAGCCCTGAAATCGCAAAACACCCTGTTAAATAGGTATACGCCACAACCGGCATATGCTTTCTCAACCCGCCCATATAGCGCATGTCCTGCTGGTCTCTCAGTCCGTGTATTACAGCGCCCGAGCACAGGAACAGCATTGCCTTAAAGTAAGCATGGGTTGTCAGGTGAAACATCCCTGCTGCCATTGCGCCTGCTCCCATTGCCATTACCATGTACCCGAGCTGGCTACAGGTTGAGTAGGCAAGGGTTTTCTTAATGTCATTCTGTGTAACCGCGATAACCGCTGCCAGAAGGGCTGTTATTGCCCCGACCCAGGCTATAACGGTCATAACCTCAGGCGACGCCTCAAATATCGGGTACGCCCTCGCAATAAGGTAAACGCCCGCTGCTACCATTGTTGCAGCGTGTATTAAAGCGCTGATTGGCGTTGGGCCTTCCATCGCATCCGGGAGCCAGGTGTGTAGCGGGAATTGTGCGCTTTTGGCAATCGGGCCGAAAAATATCGCAAGCGCAATTAAAAAGTAAATCGCAGGCCCGGCAGTGTTTAAAACATACTCGGCAGCAGGCTGCAATGAGGTAAAGCCCAGGTAAACATCACCGCTGGCCGCCCACCAGTTCAGGGAAAAGAACAGGAACGCAATAATCCCTACCAGTAACCCAAAATCCCCGATTCTGTTAATTATAAACGCTTTTGTAGCAGCCTTTGCAGCGGACGGGCGGGTAAACCAGAACCCGATTAACAGGTAACTCGATACCCCGACCAGCTCCCAGAATATATATATCTGGAAAAGGTTGCTGCTCAACACAAGCCCCAGCATCGAGAAGTTGAACAGGTTTAAATAAGCAAAAAACCTGTGGTATCCGTCATCTTTGTGCATATAACCGTGGGAATACACCTGTATCAGCAGGCTGACACTTGTTACAACCACCAGCATCAGCGCTGCGAGGTTGTCAACCAGCCATCCAAAGGATAATTTTATTGCCCCGGCTTCCAGCCAGGTGATATTGCTGGAAAAAGGCTCATTCGCCCCAAATGTCCAGAATAGTATGAATAGCGACCATATGAGCCCTGTAAACGTACCGGCGCAGGTCAGCAGGAGCGTAATTCGCCTATCCTCGTACACAGCAAGGTTTCTTCCCAGGATTATTATTAAGAATACCCATAGGGGCAAAGCTGCTATTATTCCCGCATTTTCAACAAAAAATCCCATCATTCTCCTTAGTTTATCCCTCCGTTCTAAATCCTATTTTATCAGGCTCTCCGGGTGTTTCAAGTAAAGAATTCAATACCCGGATTATTTCCGCAAAATTTTGGTCATGCTCTTCCAGCCTGGCATCTGTTTTTTCCATATAAAGCAACAGGAGTTTTTTAAGTTCGCTTACTTCCTGTACCGGGGTAATGGCTAATTGCCTTAATTT
>JANQGS010000292.1 GCA_028277195.1 Candidatus Gastranaerophilales bacterium | reverse complement strand
ACTCATAACGACCCCTATCACGGCCAGCGTAACCAGCACCTCTGCCAGGGTGAAACCCTGCGAAGCGGGAGCGTTAAAAAAGGAGCTTTGCTTCTTTTTTAAAAGCTCATTCTTTTTACCCCCCCCCGAAATACTTTGGATATACTCTGTATGCATCGTTAGATCCTTTCCTTAAAAAAACTGAAGTCTTTTTCATTTTTTACCTTAATAGTTAATATAGTATCTATTACGATATTTATTATATACTATATTAACTATTAAATCAAATAAATCAAAGTTTTTCATTAAAATGCCGAAGGTCGGATTTGAACCGACACGGTGTTGCCACCGGTGGATTTTGAGTCCACTGCGTCTGCCGTTTCGCCACTTCGGCCTGTATAGCCCATTTATGCTTATTATGCTATATATTAACATAAATTGTTTGAATTTTTGAAACCCCCTATAAAATCTCAGCCACAGGGTCCCGGTTTATACAATCAATCGCCATACCCGCAGTCCTTGAGAGCTCCTTGTCAACCCCTGAAATAACGGTCAACTGCCTCAACAGGTCAACAGTCCTCTTAAATATCCTTACAACATCACCTTCATCAATATCACTGCCCTCCAACAGCTCATCCCAGTCCATACCCAGCGCCCACTTCTCTATCAGGGCTGAATAGTCAGGGTTAAGGTTAATAGGTATGGCTACGCTATACTCCTGTTGCAGGCGGTTAAGTTTGCGCATTAAGTCATTGGCCTCGTGAAGCGCCTTTCTTACGGGCTTGTTTGGCCTGAACCTCTGGTAAAATGAGTTTCTCGTCTCTTCTGTAGCAATCGCGCACATTACGGCAGCAAGCTCCGCATAATTCAGGCCGTTTAAGAATCCCCGGACTATAAGCTCTATAAAGAAAACCTCATTTTCTGTCCGGGCAGCGGCAGTCATTAAGCCTTTTTTCGTAGGGTAATTTTCCTGAAGATGCCCTGTCAGCTCGGCTATTTTCATTAAATTCAAAAACTGCCGCCAGTATATGTCTTTTTCATACTCAATCGCATCAGTGATTCGCCGGTATTTTTTTTCAAACCGCGGCAGTATTTCAAGCCCCTTTATATGTTTTTTGTAGGTTTTGCAGACATAACATTTTGAACCCCGTAACTTCCCCTCAAATTCCCTTGTTTTAACCTCATATTCCCGCGCCTCGGCAGCGCCCTGTTTTTTCAGGGCTTTTGCCGTTTTCCTGTGCTGTATATGGAGGTTTTTCAGCTTGTTAAACTCCCTTACATCCTCTTCTTTTAAATCATACGGGCAATCAAAATTCTTAATACCTTCAATGGTTTTGTACAGGTTCTCTATTTCGGAATGAAGCGGCTTTAATCTCTCTACGGAAGTGTGATACCCGAAACTTTTCAGTATCAATTCCCGCGCCTCCTCAACCGTAAACCTCTGGAGCAGGTTCATAACCATTGAGTACCCGGGCGTAAACCTGCTTTCGAGCGGATTAGCAGCAGAAGCCGCAAGTTCTGCGATTTCTTCCGGCGGATGATAGGCATCACCAACGGTTATTACATAACCGACCTCGTCCATGCCCCTTCTGCCGGCCCTGCCCGACATCTGCAAATATTCGCTCGGCGTGAGCACCCTGTGACCATCATCTGTTCTCTTGCTTATAGAGCTGATTATAGTAGTCCTGGCAGGCATATTTATGCCCGCAGCAAGTGTTTCGGTAGCAAACACAACCTTTATAAGGCCCTGCTGGAAAAGTTTTTCAATTAAACCCTTCCAGCCCGGCAGCAATCCCGCATGGTGGGCGGCAACCCCGTGATATAAGTATTCCAGGTGCCTGCTTTTTGCCAGGTACGGGTTTTCAATTATATATTCGTCAATAATATGGTTTAGCCTTCGCTCCTCAAATTTATTCAGTAAATTCAGCCCCATACAGTCCTCAATGTTCTTGTTGCACCTTTTCCTGCTGAACATAAAGTAAATAGCAGGCAGCATATCTTTGTCGTTCAGGGTTTTTATGAGTTTAACATGTAATTTTTCGGATTTTGAGGGTCTTTTGGCAAATCTTTTACTTCTTTTTTCGGGCTTTATGCTTTTGTTTAACCTTCCTTCCGGTGTAAAAAGCGGCAAAATCCTGTGTTCCTGGGATTCGGCATAGTAAAAAAACCTCAGCGGCACGGGCCTGAAATCACTGTTAACCAGCTCAGTCCTGCCATGCACTTTATTAATCCAGTCTGTAAGCTCCCGGGCATTCGCTATAGTGGCAGAAAGCGCGACCAGCTGAATATTATTCGGGCAGTAAATAATGCTTTCTTCCCACACAGTACCGCGTTGTTCATCATTCATATAGTGCACTTCATCAAGCACCACATAGCTTACGTTCTTTAAATTCTCCTCAATCTTGCCCAGGGTAGTGCCATAGAGCATATTCCTGAACACTTCTGTTGTCATAATAACGATTTGGGCTTCCCTGTTAATGGAAATATCGCCGGTTAAGAGCCCGACTTTTTCTTCTCCATACAGGGAGGAAAAATCGTGGAATTTCTGGTTACTCAGGGCTTTTAGCGGGGTGGTGTAAAAAAGCCTCTTCCCCAGGTCGAGCGCGCGCATAATAGCATATTCGGCAATAACGGTCTTTCCTGCGCCGGTCGGCGCGCATACCACAACGCTGTTGCCGCTGTTTATATGCTCTATGGCCTCGACCTGGAAGCTGTCGAGCTTAAAGCTGAATCCGTAATTTTCCTGTTCCAATCCGTTCATATTAAGTATAGAATAACAGAACCAGGCAATAAAGGAAATTTGATAAGTTAAGAAGTATTATCCTGTAGTGAAACTAACCGGCCTTCAAATATTTAAATACCTGCCCGGCGGTAAAAAAGCCCCCGAAGCTAACTGCAAAAAATGCGGGTTCCCGACCTGCATGGCATTTGCAATGAAACTGGCAAAGGGTGGTGCTTCGCTTGGACAGTGCGAGTATGTACCTGATGACTTAAAGGCGGTGTTTGAGGAATCAATCCGGCCCCAGCAGGAAGAAATAATTTTTGGGCCCCCTGAAAACCCCGTAAAAGTCGGCAATGAAACAGTAATGTACAGGCATGACAAAAAATTCGTCAACCCCACCTGCATTGCACTCAGGCTCGACAGCTCAGATGCCGGTTTTGAGGAAAAACTTGAGAAAATAAAAAACTACTCGGTAGAGCGAGTGGGCGAAACCCTTAAAATAGACGCTGTCGCACTATTTGACGGGGATGATACCTTCCTGCAAAAAGCAGGCATTGTCTATGAAAATAAAATTCCCCTGATTCTCGTGAGCGAGAATATTGATAATGAGACCCTTAAAAAGTTTAATGCCCCTGCCATAATCTCGGGCAGCAGTGTGGAAGAGGTTGTAGAAAACTCGCAGGCCGCAATTGATAAGGGAATTAGCAAAATATTACTGAACCTTAATAAATTGTCAATGGAAAACCTGGTCAAAAGCCTGACCCGTATAAGAAAAGCCGCTATAGAGGATAAATTCAGGCCCCTCGGCTTTCCTGTAATAACTTTTCACAGTGACGTTGCGGGGTTTTCAAATGACCCGGCAGAGCAGGCCCTGCTTGGCTCAATATTAATCTGTAAATACTCAAATATAATTGTACTGGATGATTTAAACCCTGCGGTAATCTACGCGCTCCTAACCCTGAGGCAAAACATTTACACAGACCCGGAAAAGCCGCTACAGATTGAGCCCGGGGTTTATCCCGCAGGAGAACCCGACGAAAACGCCCCGGTATTTATCACAACGAATTTTGCTTTAACTTATTTTTCCGTATTCAGTGAGATTGAAAGCTCAAATATACCTTCTTACCTTGTGGTAACGCCTTCTGATGGAATGAGCGTTCTTACGGCGTGGTCAGCCGATAAATTCAACGGGGAAATTATAGCAAAAACCATTACAGACTCAGGCATTGAAAAACTTGTAAAACACAGAAGGCTTATTATGCCCGGTTATGTGGCTGTCTTAAAGGAAGAAATAGAGGATGAACTGTCGGGTTGGGAGATTATTACAGGCCCGAACGAGGCAGTGGATATTGTGGACTTTCTTAAACAACACAAATAAGGCGTTCCTGCCTACGCCTTAATTTTTGCTTCACTTATTTTCCCGGGCTGTGCCCGGTATGTTCGTGATATTAATACTTAGGTTAACAAACAAAATTTATCCTGTTATAATTGCGAAAAAGAATGGATGGAAAATATAAATGCAAACTACAGCACAAAACGCAAAAAACGCCTCATACATACTTGCCTCACTGCCTGAGCAGCAAAAAAACACCGCGCTTGCAGCCGTGGCGGAAAATATAGAAAAAAACCGGGAATTAATTCTCCGGGAAAATAAAAAAGACCTTGAAGAAGCAGAAAAACTCGTTAAAAGGGGCAAGCTGACAAACGCCCTATATGACAGGCTAAAGCTCGATGAAGATAAAATAAACGTAATTATTAAAGGTATTCATGACGTAATAAACCTCGAAGACCCTGTTAATAAAATACTTTCGGCAACTGAAATCGATAAGGGCCTGGTATTGAACAAGGTAAGTTGTCCCATAGGGGTGATAGGGGTTATATTTGAGTCAAGACCGGATGTTGTGCCGCAAATAGCAGCCCTGGCAATAAAATCAGCAAATGCCGTAATACTAAAAGGCGGCAAGGAAGCTGATAACTCCAATGAAATCCTTACAAAAGTAATTAACGAGGCTTTAAGTAAGGTTGCGGGATTTCCTGAAAACACCATAAATCTTATTAAAACAAGGGATGACGTTAAAAAACTGCTTAAACTTGAGGAATATATTGACCTGGTAATACCAAGAGGAAGCAATAGCCTTGTTAAACATATACAGGAAAACACAAAGATTCCTGTATTAGGCCATACAGAAGGAATTTGCCATATATACATAGATGAATTCGTTGATACAGAAAAAGCTATAAATGTAACCGTTGATTCAAAAATACAGTACCCGGCTGCCTGCAATGCCGTTGAAACAGTACTTATCCACAAAAATATTACTGATAGTCTTTTGACTAACTTAATAAACGCTCTTAAAAAAGAGGAAGTGGTTGTTAAATTTGAGGATGCAACAGAAAAAGACTGGTCAACGGAATACAGTGATAAAATTGTCTCAATAAAAATGGTTGAGGATATTAATGAGGCTATAAATCATATAAACCGTTACGGTTCAGGCCATACAGACTGCATAATAACCGAAGATACCGCTAATATGAACCTGTTTATGAACCTTGTGGACTCTGCCGGGGTCTACTGCAATGCTTCTACCCGGTTTGCCGACGGTTTCAGGTACGGGTTCGGCGCAGAAGTCGGCATCAGTACCAATAAGACCCATGCAAGAGGGCCTGTAGGGCTTGACGGCTTAACTATCTACAAATACCGTTTGTACGGCTCAGGCCAGGTAGTAGCCGATTATTCCGGAAAGGATGCAAAGAGCTTTACGCACAGGAGACTTGAGCCGGCTTAAAAATCGCGCGATGTTTTTTATCTTTTTCTCCTGGAAGAGGCGAGTTTTATGCTGCTGATTTTTGAGTATTTATTCCCGAGCATGATTTTCTCGGCTTCTTCAAGGATTTTTACTGTTTCATACCCGTTTAACCCGTCAGTTCTTGATTTTACCCGGTTTTTTATGCAGCTCAGAAAATGCTGGCATTCAAGTTTTAACGGTTCAATTTCAATATAATCAGGACATTCTACGAGTTTTTTATCCGGTGTGAGGTTATCGTAAATTTCAAGTTTTTTGTCGGGAACTGTATCATCCAGGACAGCGGTGGCTTTTGTGCCCCTTGCCAGCAGTACAACCCTCTTTACCGGGTGAATCCAGCTATCGCTCAGGTGAACGGGTATATTGCCCTCAAATTCCACGTCAATATGGGTTATGTCTATTATTTCATCGTTATTAGCCGAGTAACCCGCGGCAGACTTAACTTTTACGGGATTCTTATCCAGCACGTAAGCTGCCATTGATAGGTCATGCGGGGCCAGGTCCCATAATACGCTCCTGTCATTCCTGAAAAAGTTTACGTTCATCCTGTCGCTCTGAACATAGGTTATTTCGCCGAGCACTCCCTCTTTTATGATTGACCTGAGCCTGTTTACAGCCGGGTGGTATAAAAGCAGGTGCCCAACCATAAGCACAAGCCCTTTTGCGTCGGCATAATCGGTTAGCTCCCTGGCTTCCTTGCTGTTTATGGAAATTGGTTTTTCCACATAAACATCCTTCCCGGCAAAGAGGGCCTTTTTTACAAGCGAATAGTGAGTATGGCTCGGTGTTGCTATTACCACGCCCTTAACTTCGTCTGTGTGCAATATTGTATCTATGTCACAAATACATTTAACCCCTTTATAGTCACTTGCAATGCCGCATATCAGCTCAGAATCAATATCACATACACTATAGAGGGCTTCGAGGTTATAAAAATTCCTTACCAGGTTTTTTCCCCAGGTCCCGCATCCTATTACAGCTACCTTAATACTCACTTTTAATTTCTCCGCCTGTTTTTATTATTGTTCCCTAATTTTAGGAAACAGAAGAGCCTAAGTCAATGAAACGTAATTAACTTAATCTTGCATTAGGAAATATAGTCCCTCAGGTGCTCAATTTTTTCCGATTGCCTCAGCTTATTTATGGCTACTTCCTCTATCTGGCGAATCCTTTCCTTGGAAAAGCCGAATAAATGCCCTAATTGCTCAAGGGTTTTGCCCTTGCCGCCGTTTAGGCCGAATCTTTCCCTTATTATTTCCTTTTCCCTTGCTGTAAGGGTTTTAAGGGCCTCTGTCACATTTTCATGAAGCAAGTTATCCGTAGCCCTGTTGTGGGGGGCTATTGCTTCCCTGTCAGGCACGTAGTCCTCAAGGAAAAGGTCTTCCCCTATCGGCAAGTCGAGGCTTACAGGCTCTTTAGTCATTGCCTTTTTTATATTCCTGATTTTTTCAGGGGAGAGTTTCATTTTTTTACTCAGGTCATTTATGCCGGGCTCTCTTCCAAGCTCGAGGGCGAGTTCTGTTTTGGCTTTTTTATACTGCCTTATCTTATCCGACATATGGACCGGTATGCGGATAGTCCTGGAAGTATTGGCTATGCAGCGGATTATTGTCTGTCTTATCCACCAGGTAGCATAAGTGCTGAACTTATACCCCTTTCTGTAGTCAAACCTCTCTGCTGCCCGGATTAAGCCGAGGCTGCCTTCCTGTACAAGGTCCATAAAAAGTACTCCCTGGCCTACATATTTTTTTGCAATGCTTACAACCAGCCTTAAGTTAGCCTGTACAAGCCTTGATTTGGCCTGTTCAGCCTCATTTTTTTCGCCTTCCCTGATTTTCTTGCCCAGTTCAATCTCTTCAGAGGGTGTTACCATCTGCTTTTTGCCTACGTCCCGCAGGTACATCTGCAATACGTCATTGGCTTTGAATTCCTGGTTGAAAATTTTTTCTTTTTTTACGGGTTTTTCCGCATAATCAAGTTCGGCACTGCCCTCAATGTTGCCATAATCTTCGTATTCAAGCTCTTCGTTTTCAGAAATTAATTCTGGTTCTATTACCCGAATGTTAAAATTTTCAGATTTTACTAAATCCAGCTTTGTCATAATTTCAACCCTTACCTTTTTGTGTATAGTAAATTAGTATAATTTAATTGACGAAAACCTTACTGTTTTGTTTCAAGAAACTATACTTTTGTACGTAGAACCCTGTTAAATAGTAGAATAAATACACCCACAGTATTTTTGCCTGTAAAAATTATATTTTTTTGACAATGCCATGGCTTTCTTAAAGCCGTCATTTTTCTTAAAATCCTCTTCAATAAAGGGTATTCCGTACTTTTCAGCAATACCGGCGCCAATTCCGTTAATAACAGAACTGTTTTTGTGCGGGCTAACCGTTAAAACGGTCGTAAATGCGTCAAAACCACTATTCACGGCATAAATAGCCGTTTTTTCCAGCCTGAGTTTAAAGCATATCTCGCAGCGTTCTTGGCCTTCCTTTTCCTGCTCAAAACCCCTAACAGCACTATGCCAGGTTTCAGTGCCCGCATCTTCGGTTATTAGCGAATAATCCAGCTTTAAAAGCTCTGTTTTCCTTTTCTCATATTCGGTTTCCGGGTGAATATTCGGGTTATAAAAGTAACCTGTTACGCTCCATCCGTCAGTTGCGAGTTTTTGGAAACAATACGCCGCACATGGCGCACAGCAGGTATGGGCAAGGATAGTTCCCATTTTTAGAGGCTTTCTGTAATTTTTTTCTTAAATTTGCTGTAAGGCATCATGCCTTCATACTTTTTTATACCTATTATATAGCTTGGGGTTCCTGTTATCCCGAAAATTTTTGCCTTTTTTATGTCATTTTCCAGCTCTTTTTGCAATTCCGGGTCATGAGCGTCTTTTTTCAGTTTTTCAATATCAAGGTCAATAGTTTTAGCGAGCTTTAGTATATTTTTTTCACTCAGGTCAAGCTGGTTCTCAAAAAGCAGCGTTGTCATGTCCCAGAACTTGCCCTGTTTTCTGGCGGCCCTGGCGTAGTATGCCGCCAGGCAGCTATTTTTATGCTTTGAGCCTCTCACTATAGAGTTACACTCACTGCTCAGGGGAAAATCATGGTGCTCTACCCTGATTCCCTCAATCTCGCTTGTAAGTTTAAGCATCATATTATTGGAAAGGGAACAGAACGGGCATTCATAATCCGTAAATTCCCTTATAACAATTTTTGCGTCTTTTGAGCCCAGGGTATTTCCTATTTCTCCTATAGTGTATTGATGTTCAGGCTTATTATCGGGTACGGGAACGGGGGGAGGAGGAGCAAGAGGGGTAAACGGCCGGTAAATATTTATAAAAACGAGCGTAATAATGCCGCTTAGCGCGCAAACAGCAGCAATAACAACCCACCTTTTATCGGAAAAAATATTTTTCATATCAATGAATGCGTTTTTATATAAATCAATAATAGAATCTCCTATAAGGCAGGAAAGGAATAGGAGAAAATTTACGAGATACAGTATATGACAGAGAATACATATTTTTTGAATTACAAAGGATGATATATAAGCCATTATCACGCTAATAATTACGGAAAAGGTCGCCAGGGTAAACACATAGCTTTTAGGGTGCTTAAATTCCCCGAACAGTTCAAATTTTTTAAACGGGAACAATAATATAAAGAGCAACAGCGCATAAAAACCAAACCCCCACAATGAAAGGG
This sequence comes from Candidatus Gastranaerophilales bacterium, assembly GCA_028277195.1. Classification (GTDB taxonomy): domain Bacteria; phylum Cyanobacteriota; class Vampirovibrionia; order Gastranaerophilales; family UBA9971; genus JANQGS01. The sequence goes on along the minus strand of JANQGS010000292.1, from coordinate 2,977 downwards.
GTATTGCTAAAAATCTTGAGAAAGGTGTTTCTGAGACCGCATCACAGTCTATTACCTCGTTAATTGAGCAAAAACTGGGGTTTGAGCCGGCGTTAAAGTTAGCGTTAAAGTAGACCACGCATAATTCAACGCTTATTACCAGGCCAATTAATGCGATAGTCGTCAGAATAATGCCGGATATTTTACTTGAAGTTTTCATAGTTTAATTATACTAATTAACACATAAAAAAAACAAACTGTGATTACTCCCAGTTTGTTATTAATTACTCTCCCTTGTTCAGAGTTTTTATCCGGAACTCCCTAACCGTTCAAAAATCGGCTTTCCCGAGCCATGCTACCGTTCTCATACTTATAATTATTCCATAGCAGCTTGAATAACTCATTAATCCCTGAATTGATTCTATATTAACCTTAAGATGTATATTTATTGGTAGTCTGAGCAAATAATCTACTATTTGTTGCATTTTATACTTTTTTATAAACTTTCAACAACAAATTCGGTCTGTGCAATGGGAAATTCCGGTTCATCAGTTGAAAAAATCCTTATAAAATAAGTCCCCTCCCTGTGCAGGGTAAAATAATCCGTAACATAATGCCTGTTATCCCCCCGGTTAATGTCAATGCAGTATGCGTACCCAATCTTAAAATAGGGCTCTTTCCTGTCAATTTTAAGCACCTGTAGCCTTAAAGTCTCGCTTTCAATGGCCTCCTTGCTTGCCAGGATGTAGTAAATCCTCTGTCTTTGCTTGAAAACCGGGAATTTATTGATAAAAGTAAAATTATCCGGGTCAATCGGCTCGGGGCTGAGCAAAATTACCGCATCCTCATCCCACATACAGGATGTGAGCAGGCATAAACACAGGGACAGCCCTGTTATAACCCTTTTCATACGGAACTTTCCATTCCGGCCAAAATTTTATCTATTATGTCATCCTGTGTAATGCCCTGGGCAAGTCCCTCATAGCTCAGGATAATCCTGTGGCGAAGGCATTCCTTGACAACTGACTTAACGTCCCCTGCCGTTGCGTAAGTCCTCTCGTTCATAAAAGCGAGTGCCCTGGCAGCGTGCGTAACGGATAGCGAACCCCGGGGGCTTGCCCCGTAACGGACATAAGGGGAGGGGTTTCTTGTGGCGTTGACTATTTCTACTATGTAGTGAATGAGCTTTGGGTCAACGTAAACATCAGTTACCTGCTCCCTGCAGCTTAAAATATCCTCACAGCTCAATAATACGTTGACATCCGGCACTTTATGATTGAGCATTCTCTGTACTATGGCAGCTTCTTCCTTTTCATCGGGATAATCAACCAGCACCTTGAACATAAAACGGTCAAGCTGGGCTTCCGGGAGGTTATATGTGCCTTCTGTTTCTATGGGGTTCTGGGTTGCCAGCACCAGGAAGGGTTCTTTCAGCTCGTGGCTTTCCCTGCCTATTGTAACCTGTTTTTCCTGCATCGCCTCCAGCAGTGCGCTCTGTACTTTTGCGGGAGCGCGGTTGATTTCGTCGGCGAGTATGAGGTTTGCGAAAACCGGGCCAAAAGATGTGGTAAAGTCGCTCTGGTTCTGGTTAAAAATCCTTGTGCCGGTCAGGTCGGCGGGCAATAAATCAGGCGTGAACTGAATCCTCTTGAAATCAGCGTCAATTACCCTGGCTATTGTTTTCAGGGCAAGGGTTTTAGCGAGGCCCGGAGCTCCCTCCAGAAGCACATGGCCGTTTGCCAGCAGAGCAATAAGCACTTTTTCCACCATATTATGCTGGCCTACTATTACTTTTCGTATTTCATACAGTATGTCGTTGAACTTTCCGGCCAAAGCGTGTTCTCCTCCCTAATTCAGGCCATTTTCTTGATTTTGTCTATCTCATTTTTTTGTTTATTGTAAGTTTTATGTAAATCATAGTTATTTTGCAGGTTCATCCAGAACTCAGGGGTTGTGCCGAAAAGATTGGCTAATTTTAGTGCCATTAGTGGAGTTATTCCCCTTTTTTCATTATATAGCTCGCTTATGGTTTTTATACCTGTATTTAACAATTTTGCGAGCATTGCCTGGCTAAGTTTTAAAGGCACGGCAAACTCTTCTTTTAATATTATTCCCGGATGTGTGTATGGCCTGTTTTTCATATTATAGCTCCTTATTTATGATAGTCCGTAATGTAAACATTTTCAGCCTTTCCTTCTATAAAGTTAAAGACCAATCTGTATTGTTTGTTAATTCTTATGCTGCAATAATCCTTTAAGTTTCCCTTTAACCTTTCAAATCTGTTTGCCGGCGGTATTGATAAATCCTGTTCTTTAACAGCAGCATTGAGTATATCGAGCTTACGCTTTCCTATTTTGCTGACCTCAATAGGAAATTTTTTTGATATTCCTCCGTCAAATATCTTTTCAGTTTCCTTACATTTAAAACTAATTATCATATAGATATATTATCACCATATGATAATATATTCAACATTCATATTGTATAGAATACTTCCTTATACTAAATTTTTCAAATATCAACTAAATCTATGAAAATTATTAAATAAATATAAAGTTTTGTTAAATTCCCCCGATTGTAAAGACAGGAAGAGTACTAAGGGTACTTGTGCCTTTATTTTTTGAGGAAAACTTAATGCTAAAAGAAAATATATCCGCAGAAATAACTGTTTTTTCCGGGGCAGATATAGAACAGTTGCTCGAACTCGCGAAAAAATCACACGAAAAATACCTCCTGAGAGCAAACCGCAAAGACCTTGACACCGCACTTTTATATTACCTTGAGGCAATAAGAATAAATCCCGCAATAGCCGAAGTTTACTATAAAATCGCGAGCCTGCTGTGGGAAAAAGGGGAAATAGACCTGCATTCAGCGATAAAACAGTGCAAAAAAGCGGTGGAATTGTCGCCCAATTCCCCTATCGCCCGCTTATACCTCGGATATTTCCTTAAAGCTGCCGGCAGGTACGAGGAAGCGGAAAATTTCTTTATTGAATCAA
>JANQGS010000203.1 GCA_028277195.1 Candidatus Gastranaerophilales bacterium | reverse complement strand
TGCATTGATTCTGTAAGATAACCCACAGCAGCCCTTCCGAGTGTTAAGTTCTCAATTAGCCTGAGCAATTTCATCTTATCTTCAACATTTACGCCCTCTGCGCTTGCGAGGTATTTTTCAAGGTAAGCCCTTGTCTCAGGGTTCATAAGGTCATTGGCTGACGGAAGTGTTACCATAATACCGCCCGCTATATCCTGCAGGAGCCTCGCTATTTCATACGGGTGACGTGTTACGTTCTGCTTGCACACGTTCGCCAGGAGGGTATCAATCAGGTAATTCCCTGCCTCGGTTTTCTTTCCGCAGGCAGAACAGGCAATCCCGCAGGAATACAGTGTTTCATTAAGGTGGTTCATCTCAACGATTTTATCCTTAATATGAGAGGCTTTTGGGCATCCGTTGTATTCAGCTATAAGTGCTGCCGCCCCTATCATTACGTCGCCGACACCGACCTTGCAACCACCGTAGCTCTGGCGGTGATAGCCGGCAAAATTCTCGACAAGCATGCCGGAGAACTCCCATTCCCCGTCCATATATACGTTTTCATCGGGGATGAACACGTCATCGAATATAACCAGTGCTTCCTGGCCGCCGTAGCAGGGATTGCCGGAGTCTATATCCCCTGCCGGGCTTTGGTCCAGCTTTCTTAAATCACATGACTGCCTGCCGTAGATATAGACAACACCTTCAGCGTCAGCAGGGAGCGAGCAGCATACCGCATAATCCTTGTCCTCTTCCCTCATTGCCACTGTCGGCATCAGTATCATCTCATGTGAGTTAATAGCGCCTGTCTGGTGGGCTTTTGCGCCTCGTATTACTATGCCGCCGGGCCGCCTTTCAACTACCCTGACGTACATATCAGGGTCGTGCTGCTCTGCCGGGCGTTTGCCGCGGTCTCCTTTAACGTCAGTCATACACCCGTCAACTATCCAGTCATTGTCTTCGACTTTTTTCAGGTAACTAACAAATCGTTCATGGTATTGTGTGCCGTATTTTTTGTCTGTTTCGTAGGTTGTTGTGAAAACAGCGTTGAACGCGTCCATACCAACACAGCGCTGGAAACAGGTTCCGGACTTTTGGCCAAGTACACGCTGCATTTTTACCTTGTTCATGAGGTCTTCCGTGCCCTGGTGCAGGTGGCAGAACCTGTTTATCCTCCTGCCTGTTATTGCGGAGGTTGCGGTTGCGAGTCCCCTGTACTCAGGGTCATGCGCAAGGTCATATGTTAATGCCACCGAGTTAATTGACGGTCTTATTATCGGGTGGTCAACCGGGTTTTCTACCAGTTCGCCGTTAAGATAAAGTTTTAGGGGTTTTCTTTTTCTAAGGCTTTCTATATATTCCTCGCCTGTCATTAATTTGTTTTCTGATGCAACTGCCATATTATTTTTCCTCTTTAATATATTCAACCAGTGCCCTTAACCCCAGTAAGTAGCTGTTATGGCCAAACCCGCTTACCTGTCCTATGCACACAGGCGCAATAAGTGATGTATGCCTGAATTCCTCACGGGCGTGTATGTTTGAAAGGTGTACTTCAACACAGGGCCTGTAAACAGCAGTAATTGCGTCCCTGATAGCTATACTGGTATGGGTATAAGCTGCGGGATTTATCAGTATCCCGTCAAAATTATCAAGGCTGGCCTGTATTTTTTCGACAATAAATGTTTCAGAATTAGACTGGTGAATTTCTGTTTCTATTTTTAATTCCCCTGCCAGAGCGGCTAACAGGGTGTTTATTTCCTGAAGGGTTTTAGTGCCGTAATTTTCCGGTTCTCGTTTTCCGAGAAGATTAAGGTTTGGGCCATGCAAAATAAGTATTTTCATGTTTAAATTTTATCATAATAAAATAATGCCGGAGGAATAAATAAATGAAACTAATTTTGAAAAAAGATGTGCAATCACTCGGCGAGTCCGGTGATATAGT
>JANQGS010000153.1 GCA_028277195.1 Candidatus Gastranaerophilales bacterium | reverse complement strand
ATATCACTCATTCTTAGGCTGTTCTGCCTGAGCGTATCCGCAATGGTTGATACGAGAAACGCTGAATTATAGCTGTGCTCGGTAGTTTTTACCGTCCTGGAGTCAACCGCGTCGCTGTCGTTGCCCAGGGTAACGTGCATTATATCCGCGCTTGAGTCAAATACCAGTACATTCATCTATAACAGCCTTTACCGCGGAGGATTTATTGAGCGTGTAAAAATGGATTCCGGGCACACCGGAGTTTATGAGTTCATTACACTGGTTAACAGCGAATTCAATCCCTGCTTCAGGGTTAAAATTGTCCGGTAATTTACACCCTGCAAGCGAAACGATTTTTTCAACCTGGTTATAGCCGGTTATAGGGAGTATACCCGGAATTATAGGCACATTTATACCTTTTTCCGAAGTTTTATCAAGAAACCGGAAAAAACATTCATTATCGTAAAAAAGCTGTGTTATGACGGCTTCCGCGCCTGCGTCCACCTTTCTCTTGAGGTTATCAATATCAATATCAATCGAACAGCATTCCTGGTGGCATTCAGGATACCCTGCCACTCCTATACTCAGGTTGGTATTGGATTTAATGAATTCTACCAGTTCGTTTGCGTAGCCGAAGCCGCACTTTGGCTTTATAAATTTTTCCTCGCCTTTTGGGGGGTCGCCTCTCAGCGCGAGAATATTTTTTATGCCGTTATCCTCAAATTTTTTAATATAACCGAGTATATCTGCCCTTGTTGTGCCAACGCAGGTAAAGTGGGGCATTGGCCGGATATTGAGGTCGGTTTTTATTTTAAGGACCAGCTCAAACGTTGAATCCCTGGTACTGCCGCCTGCCCCGTAGGTTACTGAAATAAACGACGGGTTATATTTTGACAATATTTTTAATTCGTCAAATAAAACCTTTTCAGAGCCTTTTATTTTGGGCGGGAATATTTCGAGGGATATTACAGGTTTTTTGTTGTTATATATTTCTTTTAGTCTCATTATTAAATAATAATAAAATAAAAAACCTGCCGCAACAGCAGGTTTTTTTATTTCTCTTAAATGAATTGTTTTCTTTTTCTCTTTACCCCGAACAGTCCGGCTATACCCATAATACCCAATGCAAGGGTTGTTTGCTCGGGAACGGGCGTAACATCCATATTATCAATCATTAAATCCCTTTTACTGCTCTGAAATTCGAGGTAGTCGACATTCTGGTAACCGAGCTCAAAAAATTCCATTTTCTTGCGCTTTTTAAATGTATAGCTGTCCTCATAAATAAGGTTATTATCCCTGTAGCCTTTCACGGTCACCGTGGTATTTTTTCTGAGCGTTCCGGCGTACAGGCTGTTCAGGTTAAAGTGTGAATTTTGGGAATTGCCCGTTATATAGGCCGGTTGGCCATTATCATTATAGGCGGAGTAATTCCCGGAGACTGATGTGTATGCCCTCCACCTTTTTTTGTTCACATAGCCCATATTATCCCAGTCAAGCCCGCCATAACCGTCAGGGACAAGTCCCCAGCCCGCCGGAGGCGAACCGATATCGTCAAACGTAAGCACTATTGACTTAGCGTCCTGGGCAAAACCGATGAAAACTATTGCAACCAGTATGATAATTAAGTTTTTTATATTTTTATCCATAAGATTTTTTATACTTCTTTAAGCCTCAATATATTTAATATATATGATTTTAAGTTTAGTTTCAACCTTTTAACAAAAAATATTAAGGAAATTTTAAGGAGTATTGAGTCAGGTTAAAGACCGAACAGCAATTATCGGGCATAAATTGTTTTTAATTATATATAAGTAAGTAAGGGAAATCTATGCACTTAAACATTGCAGAATTTCCCCAGCCATACCAAATACCGCAAACCCGGGGCAATAGCCCCGCGTTTGGGAGTTTGACGGGGAACATATCCAATTCCTCGCCGCGGGGCATGAGTGAGCTTTTTGGTTCGCGCATTGACCCCGGGGTGGAGTCTGATTTTTT
>JANQGS010000094.1 GCA_028277195.1 Candidatus Gastranaerophilales bacterium | reverse complement strand
TTAACCACCACTACGGGTGGGTGGGCGGGATTTTGAAGAATTTTCAAAATGACAGGTTGTTAAGAAAGCAGTACGCCATAGAAACGCTCATTGGCCGGCAACTCCGGGAAAGAGGCATAACCGTATCAATAGCGGAGTCATGCACGGGCGGTTTAATCAGCTCAAGGCTCACGGATGTTCCGGGCAGCTCCGCTTACATTAAGCTAAACCTGGTTACATACTCCAATGAATCCAAGGTAAAAATGCTCGGGGTTGACCCGGGTGCAATGGAAAAACACGGGGCAGTAAGCGAAACGGTTGCCGGGCAGATGGCGCATGGAGCCAGGCAATTGTCAGGAACTGCCATAGGCGTTGGGGTTACAGGTATTGCAGGGCCTGAGGGAGGTTCTGCCGGGAAGCCGGTCGGGCTCGTTTACATAGGAATCAGCAGCGAATCCGGCACCAGCGTGCATAAGGTCAATATTGACGGCAACCTCTCCCGCACTGAAATTAAACTCCGGGCAAGTGAGCATGCGCTTAAACTTCTGGAGGAGTTTATTTTTCACTTGCCGAAAAATTAGAAGTTTGAAATTATTGCGATTTTATTTATAATGTTATAATTCGGTAAATAATAGATTAGGGGATATGTATGGCCAATTTCAACACATCTGACATTAGAAATGTTGCTTTAATTTCACACGTAGGCACGGGAAAAACTTCTCTTGCCGAGGCAATGCTCTTTAATGCCGGGCAAAATACCAGGCTGGGCAAAGTAGACCAGGAAACCTCCCTGCTTGATTATGAACCTGAGGAGCTGAAGAGGAAAACAACCATAAGCGCTTCCGTAGCGAGTTTTGACTGGCAAAACAAACGCCTTAATATAATCGATACCCCGGGCTCAGCAAACTTTGCCGCTGACGCCAGAAGCTGCATGCAGGGCGTAGATTCAATGGTAGTTGTAATTGACGCGATTGACGGCATAAAAATACAATCATCGAAATTCATTAAACAGGCCGAGTCAATGGGCCTCTCAATGTGCGTGTTTATGAACAAGCTGGAGAGGGAAAACGCTAACTATAACGCAGTGCTGGAAAAACTCGGCGATTCCTTTAACGCAAAGCCTGTTTTGATACAGTTGCCAATAGGCCAGGAAGCCTCCTTTAAAGGCATGGTGGATTTATTAACCCAAAAAGCATATATATTTGAAACGGACGAGAGCGGCAAATACAATGAAAGTGATATCCCCGCTGAAATGCGGGACGACGTAAGCTCAATAAGGGAAGAGTCAATCGAATCAATAGTTGAATGCGATGACGAGATACTCGAAAAATACCTGGAAGGGCAGGAACTCTCTAATGAGGACATATTTAAGGCCCTGCGGGCAGGCATAAAAAACAAGCAAATCGTCCCTGTATTATTTGGCGCGGCAGCTAAAAACATCGGGGTAAGCCGGTTAATGGACTTTATTGCGGAATACCTGCCCGCTCCCGAGGATAAAATAAGCGAACCCTTATCAGCGCTGGTATTCAAGACCATAGCAGACCCCTATGCGGGCCAGTTAACAATTATGAGGATTTTTTCAGGCTCAATGTCGTCTGACTCATCCGTACTGAACTCCACAAATGAGGGCAAGGAGAGAATCGGGCAAATACTGCACCTTGTGGGCAAAAAGCATGAAGCTGCCGATAAGGCTGTGACCGGCGATATAGTAGCTGTTGCCAAACTTAAGGATACACATACCAATGATACACTGTGCGACGAAAAGGCATCAAAGGTCATAGAACCCATTAAGCAGCCGTCCCCGGTAATTTCATTTGCTATTAAGCCAAAGAGCAAGGGTGACGAGGAAAAAATCCAGTCCGGCCTCAGAAGGCTTATGGAAGAGGACCCGACATTGCAGTCCAGCAGGGATACCCAGACAAAAGAAATGATATTATCCGGCATGGGGCAGGTTCACCTTGATGTTGCCATAGAAAAACTTAAAAGGAAATTCGGGGTGGAAGTGCTCCTTGACACGCCTAAAATACCTTATAAAGAAACCGTTGTAGGGGAAACCAAGGTGCAGGGCAAATATAAGAAACAATCAGGCGGTAAAGGCCAGTATGGTGACTGCTGGATAGAAATCCACCCGCTCGAAAAAGGAAAGGGCTTTGAATTTGTCGATAAAATTGTGGGCGGCGCCATACCAAGACAATACATTCCCGCCGTCGAAAACGGCATTAAGGGCGCTATGGGAGAGGGCGTGCTTGCCGGATACCCTGTAGTCGACATTCAAATAGTGCTCTATGACGGTAGTTTCCACCCTGTTGACTCATCGGAAATGGCCTTTAAGGTTGCGGGCTCAATGGCCTTTAAAAAGGGCTTTATGGAGTCTAACCCCGTGCTCCTTGAGCCTATAATGTACGTTGAAATCACTGTGCCGGAAGAGAATGTAGGCGATATAATGGGTGATTTGAACGGCAGGAGGGGAAGGATGCTCGGGATTGAGGCGGAAGGGGCTACACAGACCGTTAAGGCCGAAATTCCCATGGCGGAAATGCTCAGGTATGCCCCGGATTTAGACTCAATGACAGGCGGGGCAGGGGTATTTTCAATGGAATTTGTTCGTTATGAGGAAATTCCTGTTCATATGGCGCAGAAAGTCATTGAGGAAAGCAAGGCCGCAAAAGAAGCTGAGGTCAGTTAACGAAAATTTTGGTAAATTTGGAGAACTACAAAAACATAGTCAAAAACACAGCTCCCTATAAGGAAATAGGCCGGGTCAGCCATATAATCGGCCTTGTAATAGAAGCTGACGGGCCTGCTTCTTCCATAGGCGACCTCTGTTACATATACTCCGGGATGGACAGAGAGCCTGTATGGGCAGAGGTGGTAGGCTTTCGGGAGAACAAAATCCTTCTTATGCCCCTCGGGGAAATGGAAGGGCTAAAACCCGGCGCTACCGTGGTTAATTCCGGGGGCGCTATTGAGGTTAAAGTAGGGCCTGAACTTCTGGGCCGGGTGCTTGACGGGCTGGGCCAGCCTATGGATGACCATGGGCCAATAAGGACAAACAGCACAAGCTCGGTAAAAATCAATAAAATAAACCCCCTTACAAGAAAACGTGTTGTAGACCCCCTGTTTATGGGAGTTAAATCTGTTGATGCGTTTGTAACAATCGGTAAAGGCCAGAGAATGGGCATTATGTCGGGGAGCGGCGTGGGAAAAAGCACCCTGCTGGGCATGTTTGCCAGAAATTCCGGCGCTGATATGAATGTGATTGCACTGATTGGTGAAAGGGGCAGGGAGGTAAGGGAATTCCTAGAAAATGCCCTCGGGCCGGAGGGCTTGAGTAAATCCGTCATAGTGGTTGCTACTGCTGACCATCCGTCCCTGGTTAAAATCAAGGCCGCCCAGGTAGCTATTACCATTGCCGAGTATTTCAGGGACAGCGGCAGGGATGTATTGTTTATGCTTGATTCCGTAACCCGTATTGCTATGGCGCAGAGGGAAGTAGGGCTTGCGATAGGTGAACCCCCGGCCACAAGGGGGTATACCCCGTCAGTGTTCGCGCTCATGCCAAGACTGCTTGAAAGGGCCGGAAACAGTGATAAAGGAACAATGACAGGCTTATATTCCGTACTGGTGGAGGGGGATGATTTTAACGAGCCGGTATCTGATACGGTCAGGGGCATACTTGACGGGCATATAGCCCTATCCAGGGACCTGGCGCAGAGGAATCACTTTCCCGCCGTGGATGTCCTGGCCAGTATAAGCAGGGTTATGATTGAAATTGCGGACAAAGAGCATCTTAATGCCGCGGGTGAAATCCGGGATTTACTTGCAGTGTATGAAAAAAACGCTGATTTAATTAACATTGGCGCTTATGTAAAGGGAAGCGACCCGAAAGTAGACAGGGCAATAATGCTTATAGAGCAAATCAACGAATTCCTGAGGCAGGAAATTAATGAAAAGCTCGATGCTGACACTACTATTGCCAGGCTGATAGAAATTTCACAACGCGGGTAGGGCAATCCCCCCTGACGGAAGTTTGACAGAGTAAAAAGCTGAAACCATGAGTTCATCATGGTTTCAGCTTTTTTGGGTCATTTTAATGAGTGGTACGTATAATAAAATAAT
>JANQGS010000047.1 GCA_028277195.1 Candidatus Gastranaerophilales bacterium | reverse complement strand
TCAGTTTCATAGGAGCGCTCGGAATTTACAAAGTTAAGTATATGGGCGATGATTACACTCCCTGGGTCATTTCAATAATAACGCTCTCGTTTTTGAGTGTTATATCTGTTGAGCTGTTAAGGAAGTGGGCGTACAATAATATTTCCGACTATGTTTATGACGCTGTTTTCCGCGCGGGCTCGGCCTCGGAAGAAATCATAAAGGAAACCGGCATGCAGGAGAACGCCCTGAACAAGCATATGAAAATTTTAAAGAGCTCTGCCGATGAAATCGAGAAACTGAAAAAATCCTCGCTGAAAACAAAGGAAAGTACCCTGGAAGTAGCCAAAAATTCCAGAAAATCGCTTGATTTGTCCAGCAATGAACAAAACTCCGTTGAGCAGAATATTGAAAAAATGAGCACATTAAAACAAAAAATAGAAATCATAGCTGAATTAATCCTGGAATTGAGCGAACATACCCAGCAAATAGGCAGCATAATAGGAGTGGTTGAGGATATTACCGAACAGACAAACATGCTTGCCCTTAACGCTGCCGTAGAAGCCGCAAGAGCAGGGGAACACGGCAAGGGGTTCGCGGTGGTCGCCAGCGAAATCAGGAAGCTCGCCGATGAAAGCAAGCAGGCAACCGCCAAAATAACCTCACTTATTTATGATATCCAGCAGGCTACAAACTCCACGGTCATGGCAACCGAGGAAGGAACAAAGGAAATAGAATCAGGCGTTGATTTAGCGCACCAGATAGCGCAAAACATAGAAAAATTAAGGGCCACAATCCAGGAAACAGTCAGCTCGGTTGACTGGATAATAAAGGATGTGGATAACCAGCTTGAGTGCACCACAGAAGTGAATAACCTTATACACCAGCTTGATTCCGGCTTGCTGGAGTGCTCGGAAAAAGTACACCATACCCTTTTATCGATTAAGGAGCTGAAAGAAACCTCTGACACACTTAAAAGCAACATTATAGGAATAGAGACTAATTCAATAAGTCGCAAATAAGGTATTTTAAATGGATTTCCTAGAACATGAACTGGAAGAAATACTAAATATTTTCAGGGAAGAAAGTGAAGAGCAGATACAAAAATTAAATAAAAACCTCCTTAAGCTCGAATCCAACCCCAGGGACCATTCCGTAATATCCGAACTCTTCCGTGAGGCCCACTCCCTTAAAGGCGCTGCCCGTATGATAGGGCTTGAGGACATACAGTCCATTGCCCATAAAGTTGAGGATGTTCTGGGCCTTGCCAGGGAAAACCACCTGGAGGTTACGCCGGAAATAATTGACGCCCTCTGCAAAGCGGTTGACGCCATAGGCTCTATCGTAAATGAGTCAATTGAAACAATGGGAAAATCCCAATCACAGGAAATAGAACCCGTTATTAAGTCCCTGGAAAGCATTATAGAAACGGAAAACCCCCGGCTTAAGGAAGAGGATTACAGCGCACCGCCCTCACAGGTTGTGTTTTCCAAAAATGAACGGGATATTAAACAGCTCATAACACAAATCAGGGTAAACATAGAAAAATTAAAAATTTTTTCCACCAGCACAGACGCCCTGGAAGAATTTTTATTTTTCGTGGATAAATTAATTGAACAGATTGAATCCTTTGACAGCCAGCGCGGTAAATGCCTGATTTACGACATAAGGAATAAGGTTGATGCGGCGCTAAAGGGCAGCAGTGTACTGCTTGACGATGAGGTGGCGGAGTTGGAGGAATTATTTGAGGATTTTGCCCTGCTATACGAGAGATTGTCCTACAATTCCCCCGGGGAATTCCCGGAAGAAATCCCCGACGAATGCCCTGAAGAAAAGCCGGAAGAAACAGAAGAAATAAAAGAAGCAACAGAAGAATGTAAAAAAAAAGAGGAAACTTCTGAAAACATTGAAACAGAGCTTATAAAAAATAATATAACCATATTTTCCCTGCATACGGAAGATAATATTAAAAAATTTGACGGGGTTATCTCCGGGATAAAAGCCCTGGAAAATACCGCCACTAACGCGCAAATCAGGGAAATCCTGGGGAAAATTTCTGAAATACTCGTCTTTTCCTGGAAAAAAGACGCGCCTTTAAACCGGGATATGATTAACGTTATTGAGGAAAGTTTCGGCGAGGCGGCCCGGATGATGAATGCCCCCGGGGAAGTAAGGGAAGACCCGGGCCTTATCCTGCAAAGGATAACGGTGCTCCAGCAAATGTTGAAATTCTCCTCGCAAAAAGAACCCGAACCCGCAAAAGAGGAAGTAAACACAAAAGCCCCACCTGCTTCAAAGGTAAACCTGCCTCCCATAAGGCGAAATGCTGATATTTTCCCGAAAAATAATGCCCAGAACGAAGAAAAGCAAAGGCAATTTGATTTAAAATTCGGCGAAACTAACACCATTAAAACCCTGAGAGTAGATACACATAAACTTGACCAGCTCGTAAACCAGGTCGGGGAACTAATTATAGCTAAAATCAAGGCAAAGGAGCATTTGAGCGATACGGAAAGAATAATCCGCTCAATTGAGGAGTGGTACAGGGACTGGGGCAAAACAAAGCAATATTTCAGGCATATTGAAAAATACCACAAAGCCTCGGAAAAAGGGTTCTCTCCCACAGCCACAAACTCCCTCAGCAAAAGCGTAAATACCTTTATTGAGGATAACTCAACCAAAATATCAACCCTGATGACTAAAATGAACTCCCTTTATAAGGTTATCCAGGAAGACGATGCCAGGCTAAACCTTATAGTTAACGGGCTTGAGGAAAAAATTAAAAGCGTAAGGGTATTGCCCCTGGCCACCATATTCCACCTGTTTCCCCGCATGGTAAGGGATATTGCCAGGGAAAAAAACAAGGATATAGATTTTGTTATAACCGGAAGTGAAACAAGCGTAGATAAAAAGATTATTGAAGAAATAAAATCCCCCCTGATGCATATTATAAGAAACGCCATAGACCATGGCATTGAGCCTGCCGCCGAAAGGGTAAAAAACGGCAAGTCTCCGACCGGGAAAATCGCTATCGGGGCATGCCATCTTGAAAACAGTGTTTTGATTGAAATAAGCGATGACGGTAAAGGTATTGACACCGAGGCTATAAAGAAAAAAGTTCTCCAAAAAGGCCTGTTAACCCCCGAAGAGCTCGAGGCAATGTCGGAAGAGCAGGTAATGAACATAATATTCTGGCCCGGGTTCTCAACGGGCGAAACCGTAACAGATATTTCAGGAAGGGGAATAGGGCTGGACATTGTCTACACAAAAATATCCCAGCTTAACGGCAAGGTTAAGGTAAAATCAGTGCTGGGCAGGGGATGCCAGGTTACAATACAGCTCCCCGTAACCATGGCAACGATTAAATCTTTCCTTGTAAATGTAAATGACCAGACTTTTGCCATACCAACGAGTTCAATAAAAACAACCCACCTTGTTGATAAAAGCAAAATACTCTATAAAGAAGGCCGGAAAACAATCATAATTGAGGACAGGACAGTTCCCGTCTGCCCTCTCTCAAGCGTGCTTGAGCTGCAGGAAAACGGCCATGAACCTGATAAACTTGTTGTAATAGTGGTCCAGGCCGAGGATACCCAGATAGGCTTTATAGTGGACAGGCTTGTCGGGGACCAGGAAATCCTGCATAAAAACCTTTGCGCGCCGCTTATAAGGGTAAGAAATATTGCCGGAATTACGACTCTCGGCTCGGGGGACCTCTGTCTTATATTGAATGTAAACGACCTGGTAAAATCAGCGTATATGAATTTCGGCTGCCTGGTGAAAAAACCGTCAAGAGAACCCGAAAAAGCCAGGGAAACCGGCAGGAAAAGCGTATTGGTTGTGGATGATTCAACAACCACAAGACTTCTCCAGAGAAATATCATAAAAACCGCCGGTTATCACGTAGATGTTGCTGTTAACGGTTTTGAAGCGCTCACAAAACTGGTGAGCGAGGAGTATGACGTTGTTGTGAGCGATGTGGAAATGCCTGAAATAAACGGTTTTGAGCTGACGGAAAGGATTCGCAACAACGAAACACTAAAGGATACCCCGGTTATACTTGTTACTTCCCTGACCTCGGAAGATGACAGGAGAAAGGGGATAGATGCCGGCGCTGACGCCTACATTACAAAAAACAAGTTCGGCCAGGAGGAGTTATTAAGTACAATACAGAGCTTAATTAAGTAGCAGGGTTCAAATAGATAAATGCTTAATACCCTAAAAATATCCGACATTCTCAAAGATAATGGAGTAATAGCCTTTCCCACAGACACTGTATGGGGAATAGGCTGTCTTGTCGAGAGTGAAAAAGCCGTAAAAAAAATTTATGAAATTAAAAAACGGGAAAAAAACAAACCCCTTATTTTGCTGAGCAGCAAGCTAGAATACCTGTTGCCTTATGTCGGGAAATTGCCGCCGATTGCCCGAGAACTGGCTGAAAAATACTTTCCCGGCCCGCTTACAATAGTTGTAAAAAAAAGCGCGCGCACTCCTGGTTATATAACATCAGGTTTTGATACAGTAGGCATAAGAGTGCCGGAGCATCCCGTTTTTTTTGAAATAATTGAAAAAGCGCTTGACGAGCCGGTGCTGGCTACAACAAGCGCAAATATTTCGGGAATGGGTTCTGTAGCAAAAAGGGAAGATGTCATAAGCGTGGATTATATACTTGAGGATTGCGGTTTTCCTGTTGGAGGAAAAGAATCCACGGTAGTGTCGGTTGATGAGAACAATAATGTAAAAATGTTACGAAAAGGCGCTATTGAACACTTAATGATATAATCCTAGGAATGGATAACTATAATATTGTAATAGTTGACGATGAGGAAATAATAACCTCCAACCTGAGGATGCTCCTTAAACTGGAGGGTTATAACCCTCCCAATATATTTAACTCCCCGCTTGAGGCACTGGAATATATAAGGAGTAACCGGGTTGATTTGGTTATATCCGATTTTTATATGCCGGGGCTGAATGGGATTGAGCTCCTTAAAAAAGCCCGGAAATCCAACCCGCACGCAACCCTCATACTCTTGACCGGCTATGCCGACAAGGAGAGCGCTATAAGGGCCATAAACGAGATAGGGCTGTATAGATACATAGAAAAACCCTGGGACAATGATGATTTAATGTTGTGCATTAAAAACGGCCTTGAAAAAATCCAGCTTAATGAAATTATAAAAAAACAGCAGGAAATAGAAAGGCTCAGGGACGATTTTATCGCAACCCTTACACATGACCTCAGGACACCGCTATTAGCGGCTATTCAGACATTGCAATTTTTTGTGGACGGCTCTCTCGGCGAATTGGGGGAAAAGCAAAAAACCCTCCTCCAAACAATGATGCACAGCAACCAGGACATGCTCGGGCTTGTTAACGCACTGCTTGAGGTATACAGGTATGAATCAGGCCAGCTTATGCTTTGCAGGGAAAATTTTGTGCTCTCGGACATGGTTAATCAATGCATAAAAGAAATCCAACCGCTCGCTGAGGGTAAAGGGCTCGAAATAACCTTCAATGAGATAAAAAATGAAAAAATTTACGCTGACAGGCACGAAATAAAACGTGTCCTGGCAAACTTTCTGGGCAACGGCATTAAAAATACCCCCAAAGGCGGAGAAATAAACGTTAAGGTTAATTTTGACGAAAAAGAAGTAACCGTCTCAGTTGAGGATACAGGCATAGGCATACCAAAAGAAGACCTGCCAAGGCTATTTCGGAGGTTTTCGCAGGGAACGGGCAAAAAACGCTCTACCAGCACAGGGCTTGGTTTATATTTAAGCAGCCGGATTGTAGAGGCGCATGAGGGCAAAATATGGGTGGAGAGCGAAGTTAACAGGGGAAGTATTTTCAGGTTTACAATTCCGAGAGAAAAAGTGTATGAAAAAGCAGGGGAAATAAAATGACAATAAAGGTATTACTGGTCGAAGACCACACAATGACAAGAATGGGGCTGCACCTGGTACTGGAAAAAGTAGAGGATATTGAGCTAACAGGTGAAACAGAGGACGGCGAAAAATCAGTTGAGCTGGCAAAGGAGTTAAATCCTGATGTTATCCTGATGGATATCGGCTTGCCGGGCATTGACGGCATTGAAGCCACCCGGCGAATAAAAGACGCAAAACTTGAGGCCAGAATACTTATTTTTACATCAAGGGACAATGAGGACGATATTTTTGCGGCGCTGGGAGCGGGCGCAAACGCTTACATAATGAAAGGGGCAAACCCTGAGCAGTTAATCAGCGCCATTCGTGCGGTAAATGACGGCATAGCCTGGCTTGACCCGGCCATAGCAAAGGTTGTGTTGCGAAATATAACTAAAACCGAAAAAACCGCCCCCGGGGAACGGGTCTCACCCCAAAAGGCCGCAAAGGCCGCCGGTTTGACTGAGCGGGAGATTGAGGTGCTGGGGCTTATTGTGGAGGGGCTGTCCAATGCCCAGATAGCTGAGAGGCTCTTTATAACCCGGGCAACCGCCAAAGCTCACGTCCACAGTATCCTGCAAAAACTTTGCGTGGACGACAGGACACAGGCTGCGGTTACTGCCATGCGCGAGGGACTTGTTTAGCAACTGCTAAGCAACTGCTAGAAGTGGTCTCAAAAGTCCAAATTTTTAATTTTGAGGCTTTTGAGACCACGACCTGACAAATTTTACTTTATTTTGAATAATTTTTAAAAATCCACAATCGCAGAATTATTAACTAAAATTAATATTTTTTAATATTACGGATTAGTTGGTATAATCATAATATGCCAAACTTAAAAGACATAAAAAGAAGAATAATAAGCGTTCAGAATACACAGAAAATTACGCGCGCAATGAAAATGGTTGCCGCAGCAAAGGTGAAAAAAACTGAAGCCCGCCTCAGGGCCTCAATGCCTTATTCGGGTGAGCTGGTAAAAATGATTGGGAGAATATTCCTGGCAAAACCTGAAATTGAAAAAACCGGGGAAACTTTTCGAAAAGCCATAGATAACTACCCTGAACTGCTGACCGAAAGGGCACTGAAAACAGCCGGAATCATTGTTGTTACTTCGGATAAAGGTCTTGCCGGGGCTTATAATGCCAATGTAGTAAGGCATACCCTGCGCAGGATAAAGGAATTCGAAGACGAAGGGAAGGATTACAAGCTGTTTATTATCGGGAATAAAGGCTACCAGGCCCTTAAAAGGAAACTTAACCCTGAGAGGATAGGCCGGTTTTATACCAGGTTACCCGCAGTGCCCACACCCGGGGCATGTTCGGTTATTGCAGAGGATTTGGCGGAGAGCTACGTAAACGGCGAAATCGACAGGGTAGAAATCATTACTACCTGCTTTAAATCCTCACTTTCATATGAAGTCAGGGCCTGGCAGCTTTTGCCCCTGGTATTCCCCTCGGAAGAAGAAAAAGAGGGTATTGAGCCTGAAATGCTTTTTGAGCCTGATGAAAGGAACGTATTAAAGAAAATAATACCTCTTTATATTTCCAACACTGTGTACCACGCAATAATTGAAGCAGCCACAAGTGAGCAGGCCGCAAGGATGCAGGCAATGTCAGCCGCAACAACAAACGCGGGTGATATGATAAAAATCCTTACTATTGAGTATAACAAGGCCAGACAGGCTTCTATTACACAGGAACTCCTTGAGGTTGTCAACGGGGCTGAGGCCCTCAGGGGATAAATCAAAAAAAGCCTAATAGACCGCTCCAGAGGCCATATTAAAATGAATCCCCGCTTTCTTCATCCGCTCAACCACTTCCCTGAGCTTGTTCTCATCCACAGTCAGGGCAATCCTAAAGAAGCCTTCACCGTTAGGCCCGTAACCGTTCCCCGGGGGAACAACTATACCGGCCCGCTCAAGCATAATTTCCGCTAACTCGGCTGAATTCAATCCTTTAGGCACAGGCAGCCAGAGGTAAAAGGTTGCTTTTGGCGACCCAACATCCCAGCCAAGCTCTCTTAGCCCTTCTATCATTATATTACGGCGGCTCCTGTATATTTCATTGAGCTCTGTTATTTTTTCCTGCGGGGTTTCAAGCGCGGCTATACCTGCTTTTTGTACAGCTTTGAACGCACCGCTGTCTATGTTGCTTTTTATGGTTTTTAAAGGTGTGAGAACCTTCTCACCTCCTGCTGCCCAGGCTATTCTCCAGCCCGTCATATTATATGTCTTGCTGTGGGAGAAAAATTCAATGCAATAATCCCTTGCCCCCTCTATTTGCAGGAAACTCGGCGCTACATAGCCGTCATAGGTCATTTCGCAATATGCCTGGTCATGGCAGATTAAAATATCATATTTTTTTGCAAACTCAAGCACTTCCTTAAAATAATCAAGGTTAGCCACCGCACCCGTTGGGTTGTTAGGGTAGTTCAGGAACATAATTTTGGCTTTTCGGGCAACCTCCCCGGGAATTTTGCCTAAATCAGGCAGGTAGTTGTTCTCCGGGCCTACAGGCATAAAATAAGGCTCTCCCCCGGCCAGGTATGTGGCGTTGGCATAAACCGGATACGCAGGGTCAGGAACAAGCGTATAATCGCCCGGGTCAACATAGCCGAAAAACACATGAGCAATACCTTCCTTTGACCCGATAAGGGCTACCGTCTCCTTATCAGGGTCGAGCTCAACCCCGAACCTGTTTTTCATCCAGTTAACGCAGGCTTGCCTGAAATCCTTTGTTCCCTGGTAAGGGGGATAATTGTGGTTAGAGGCATCATCAATTTCCCGGTGCATTTTTTCGACTATATTAGGGAAAGTAGCGGTATCCGGGTCGCCTATGCCCAGGCTTATAATATCCGCGCCTTTTGCTTTTGCTTCATCGATTTTCCTGTCGATTTCCGCGAACAGGTACGGGGGGATTCTGTCGAGTCTTTTGGATGGCTTCATTTTTATCTCCTCTCTCTTGGTTTTTTATTATTATACTTCATCCCAAATATTTTCCAAAGTATACCCGCTGCCCGGCTGGGTGAAAAATGAACCGGTTAAATACCTGAAATTCCGCTCTAAAGAAGCTATTTTCTTCATATCAGGTTCGTCCAACCCAACAAACTGCGCGTCATGGTTTTCTTTTAAGCGGTTAAAATTTGTTGATTTTGGTATAACCGCAACACCTCGCTGTATATGCCATTTAATCAATACCTGGGCAGGCGTTGCGTTATGTTTTTGGGCAATCCGGGCAATCACGGCATCCTCAAGCAAAGACGGCTCGTTTTCAGGCTTTAACGATGAAGGGCGGTCCATTGAACCCAGCGGCGAATATGCTGTCAGGGCAATGTTATTGGCATTGCAGTATTCAGACAGCTCTTTTTGCTGTAAATAAGGATGGAGCTCGACCTGGTTGTTAGCAGGCTTTATTTTCGAGGTTTTATCCAGTTCTTTTAATTTCTTAATACTAAAATTTGAGACTCCTATGGACTTTGCCAGGCCTTGCCCAACCGCTTTTTCCATTCCCTGCCAGGTTTGCGAAATCGGCAGGTTTTCCGGCGGTATAAAATCATCTGTGGAGGTAGGGAATTCCGTGCCTTTTTTAAAGCACACAGGCCAGTGAATCAGGTATAAATCAAGATAATCAAGGCCTAAATCGCGTAATGTTGATTGTAGTGCGGGTATGACATCTCCCTGGGCATGGGAGTCATTCCAGAGCTTTGATGTAACAAAAATTTCCTCCCTTTTCACCTCATTTGCCCTGAAAGCGTCATTCAGCGCTTTTCCGACAACCGCTTCATTCGCATAGATTTTAGCGCAGTCAAAATGCCTGTATCCAATGGTTATAGCCTCCCTAACGGCGTTGTACAGCTCGTCCTCTTGCACTGCCTTCCAGGTGCCCAGGCCGAACAGCGGCATTTCATACCCCGAACTTAATTTATATGTTTTCATGGTTTTCTCCCTATAGTAATTTTTTTCCATTTAACAATTATAGAGTACAATAGCATAAATCAGTTAAATAAAGGATTAACCCGGGTGTTTATTGATTGATAATGGACTTGTATGGTTTGGTCTTATTTGAAAATTTTATTATGCACTTGTGTATTTTTATTCTGTGTTCTTCCGCAGCCGGTTGGCGCTGAGCAGATACGTGTAATTGTTTCGCCCGTAAATGTTGCCACATCAAACTCCAGCTACAGCATTTACCCGAATATTTCAGAATTCATGGCAAATGATATCCTAAATGAGCTTAATAAAAACCTGCGCTTTAATGCGATTGACCTGAACTCATCGGAAAAACTCCTGATGTCACAGGGGTTATATGAGGACTACCGGGACTTTTTAAGGAATTACAAGGACAGCAAGGTAATTGACTATAGACTTTGCGGGCTTTTAACAAAAAAACTCGATATTGATAAAATTTTACTCGTATCATCAAGTTTCAGCCTCCAGGATATGATACTTAAAAGACCGCTTCTCTATAAAATCGGGATTACAGAGGTTGAGCCCGTACAGTCGTTTTACACCCTGAATGTTGATACGGCGCTGATTGACACTCAGAGCTGCATTGTGGATTTTGAGGAGACCTACCGCAAAAAAATAAAAACCAAAAATTTTGAAGTCCCTGTAAATTCACTTAATGATAATATTCTCTCCAGCGAAAAAATAAAGCAATTCTCCGAAAAAATATCTGAAGACGTTACCGTTAAAGTATTTACCGCAACCAACCGCTCGGGATACGCCAGGGTAAACAGTAACATAGTTTCAACGACAAATGTAAATAAGGAAACCAGGGATGGCCTCACGACCAGGGATGGTCACTCTTATTCAACAAATAATAATTACCTGAAAAATAAAAGAATAGAGAGCTTTAAAAATTGGGTTAAAAAAAGAGTAGAGTTGTAAAAAGCAAAATGCTGTTATAATATTATTTGGATAATTGAGCACTTGAGGCTTTTAAGTGGTCGGGAATTCCTTTGTTTGGTTTTTATGACGAAAAAATTCAATTTTAAATACATAAAAGAGCTGTCAGCCCCGGGGAGTTGGAGAAGGGGCTATGACTATTACAAAAAAGGCCAGTTAATCGAGGCTAAAGTCGAGGGAACCACAATAAAAGCCTCAACAAAAGGCTCTTTCCAGGATAAATACGATGTTAAGCTCGATTTTTCCGGAGACAAACTAAAAGCACAATGTACCTGCCCGCTTAATGAAGAGTGGTGCAAGCATGCTATCTGCGTTGCCCTGGAAGGGGTGGAAAAAAACCTGATTGAACCCCCGGCGCAAAAAAACCGCGAACCGGAAAATCCCCTCGGCAACTATAAATTTATACTTAATGCCCCGGAAAACGCTAAATTTCTCGGAATACAGGTAGTATCCAGGGACAAAAAGGATATTGTCAAAAACATTGAGCAGGTGCTCAGGGTCGTGCTGGAAGCCCAAAAGCAAGGCAATGGGACATTTGAGCTTAATGCCCCGCAAAAAAAGGAACTCGCCCTGCTGCAAAATATTTTTAAGTATGAAATGGTTAAGAAAAATATAATCTGGCATAATATACCCTCAAATAAGATTGACATTATAATGCCCCTGCTGGCACAGGTTGAGGAGGTAATTGACAATGACACGAAAAAACAGCTGATTTTTGAAACCGAGCCCTGGAAACTCTCCCTGAAAGTAAATGTTTCCCTTGTGGGCAATGTCTTGCTTTCACTGCACTGGGAAAGGCCTGAACCTGA
>JANQGS010000152.1 GCA_028277195.1 Candidatus Gastranaerophilales bacterium | reverse complement strand
ACCTCAATCAGGGCGGGAGGGTGGGCCGATTTTGAAGAATTTTAATTTTTGGGGTGCTAGGTTGTTACGAAAAATCCCCTATTCAGCCTTAGCTTCTCTCTTATCCCTGCTCTCTATGAGCTTTGCCTCCAGGTCCTTAAGCATTAACTCCAGTTGCTTTAAAATAAAACCATGCCGCATTTTCAAATAGGACTCAAATTTCTCTTTTTCTAAATCCTTCTTTGCAATCGCGTTTTCAAAATAGTTCCTTTCATTAAAAATGAGAAGTGACAGGAAAACATTATCAATTTTTTGTATAGCATCAGCATTAAGTACCTTTCCCTGTATTACGTGGTTATAAACCGAAGTTGACCTTTTTAAGAGGTCAATAAGCATATCATTAAGCGCCTGGTTGGTTTTATTTGTTTTATCCTCTTCACTCATTTTTAAACAATTCTCCTTTTTATTTTTTATATATTTATTTTAACAGATTATATAAAAATAAGGGAAATGTAAAAAATACCCGGCATAAATTTATTAATCCGATGACTTTATAAACTCCAGCGCCTCCTCACGTGTATTTACTTCCCCGGAAATCTGCGCCTCCTTTAAATCTCTTAATACCTTTCCTACCTCGGGCCCTTTCCCTATGCGCAATATTTCCATAACATCCCTGCCGCTCGCCAGTTTTGGGAGCTCTTTAACCTCCTTGCCAGCCTGCCGGTATTTATCGAGGAGCGTGTAAATACCGCTGGTGTTATTTTTAACTGTTTCATCAGTAACCTCCGGACCCCGAGCGCTTTTTCTGTCAGCCAGCGCCAGCAGTAAAAGTTCCGGCACATAGTCGTTAATTTTTCTGAAAAATCTCATTACAGCCCTGTCAGATAGGTTATCTATGCCCTCTCTTATTAATTGGGAAGGGTATAAATGATTTTTTACGAGCAAACTTAAATGCCTGGCGTCCTTCCTGCTGAACTTAAGCCTTTTCATAAGCTCTAAAGCCATCTCAGAACCTACTTCCTCATGTTTTATAAACCTGTGCTTGCCTTTCTCATCTATTGACCAGGTTGCGGGCTTTCCGACGTCGTGCAAAAGGGCGGCAAGTTTGAGTATTGCCAGGTTCTCCCCGGAAAAATGGAAATCCGCTACATGCGCTTCTACCTGCCTTACTGTTTCTATGGAATGGTCTATAAGCCAGAGGTGATGGTGTAAATTCGGCGGCACATCTTTTTGCGGGGCAAGCTCAGGGAAAATTTCAAACAAAATACCGGTATTTTTCATTAAGACCAGGTTTTTAAAGGCATTTTCCGACTCCAGCAGCTTTATAATTTCCGCATTCACCCTCTCAGCGGCAACGTTATTTATTAATTTGCAGTGTGCGGCAATTAACTCAAGGGTTATTTCCTCAATAATAAAATTAAACCTTGCTGCCAGGCGAAACGCCCTTAACAGCCTTAGCGGGTCGTCCTTGAGATTATTTTCACAAATTGCCCTCACGGTCCTGTTTTCAATATCTTTTTGCCCGTTGTAAGGGTCTGTAAGTTCATACTCAGTATTGTAAACAAGCCGGCATGCCATTGCGTTAATTGTATAATCCCTGTTTGCAAGGTCTGTATAT
>JANQGS010000039.1 GCA_028277195.1 Candidatus Gastranaerophilales bacterium | reverse complement strand
ATTCCTCAAGATAAGGCTTAATTTTTTCTATGTCAGACTCAATTGCTCTGCGTAACATGAAAGCAATTATAAGGCTTTTATAATTTATTCTAATTATCCTGTTGTCTTACTTCCTCAAGAATATCCAGCCCGTTATACCTGTTTCTCGCAGCGTCCATGTCCTCTGTTATGTAGTATTCCACAGCTTCTATGCACACATCGGTAATTTCAGGGAGGTATTTTTTTTCCCCCTCGGAAAACGGCTTCAACACATAACCGGCCCACAGTTGCTCACCCGGGTCCGGGCCTATTCCCACTTTTAGCCTGGGGAAATTTTCGCTGCCGCAGGCGGCAATTATTGACTTAATGCCGTTATGGCCGCCTGCTGAACCGGACGGCCTGAACCTTATTTTGCCCAGCTCAAGGCTAATGTCGTCAAATATTACAAACAGGTTCTCTACTCCAATGCCGTACCATTTTAAAACCCTTGCCACAGCCTCGCCGGAGAGGTTCATAAAGGTTTGGGGCTGCACAATAACAGTTTCCGTGTTTTTTATTTTGCCTTTTCCTGTAATCGCGTTTAATTTTGAGGAAAATTTTCCGGTTATGCCGTACTTTTCGGCCAATGCGCCTGTTATCATAAATCCCGTATTATGGCGGGTGTTTTTATATTTTTCCCCCGGGTTGCCCAGTCCTGTAATTAATAACAAATCATTCATATTATATATTTTATTTACTCAACTATCTAATTTAAACATTGAACAAAGTAATGTAATACTATTTTATACAATAAACGGGAGGATAGTATAGTGGCAGCAAAAGAACAGGAAACACAGGTGGCCGTCAGCAGCAGCCAGAGACTTGTGGACTTTCTCGAGGATAATAACCTGCATAAAAAAGATTTTGCGGAAATGATAGGAGTAACCTTATCCTATGTATACAGCCTTATAGACACAGACGTGGCTTTTTCCACCAGGACGGCAACCATTGAGAGAATTGCCGTGGTTATGGGTATTTCCCCTTATGATTTCCCGGAGTACAAGGTCGCTGTCGAGCCGAAACTTATTGACCCGGGAATTGAGTTCCTCAAACAAAAACAGGCGCAGGCCGGCATGTCAAACCTCGAGTTTATAAAAAAATTCCCCAGGCAAAGAAGGTGTGAAATAGTCGATCTATGGAGAGAAGCCCTGCCATTGCCCTTAGACTGGAATCACCTTTCTAATATTGCCGGGGTTCTTAATGTCGGGAGCAGTGAAATTTATCCTTTCTGGCGCTCAAGGATCCAGCAGTATCTTATTGCCGGCGGATTTGATATAATATCAAACGCAGGTTTGCTTAATGCTATGTTTGAAGGAGCTAAAACATATACCAGGGCATGAAATACTTAAAAAAAGGCGCGTTTCACTTACACTCAAGCTACTCTGACGGCACCGGGACAATAAAAGAAATAGCAGGAGACTCCAAAAAAGCCGGACTTGACTGGATAGTGATAACAGACCATAATAGCCTTTCCGGGTTAAAAAATGGGGAGGAAGGCTGGTATGGCAGTTTAGCTGTTATAATCGGGAATGAAATAAGCCCTGATACCTGCAACCACTACCTGGCTGTAGGAATAAACGAGGAAATCCCCCCCGAGTCAGCCCCCGAGGATGTTATTAAAAACGTCAAATCCGGTGGCGGAATAGGATTTGTGGCGCATCCTGACGAGAGCACAACACGCAGGAATAAATTTCCTGCCTTAAGGTGGACGGACTGGAGTATAAGGGGTTTTGACGGTATTGAAATATGGAATTACATGTCTGACTGGACAGATAATTATAATGAACGCCTCGGCCTGTACTGCGCGCTCGCAAGGCACAGCATACTGAAAGGCCCTACCAAGAATACACTTAAATGGTGGGATGATTTAAATAACGAAACCGATAAAATAGTTCCCGCTATAGGCGGGCTGGATACTCATGCTTTTAGTTTCGGGGTTTTAAGGATTTTTCCCTACCTTGACTCTTTTAAGACAATAACAAACTACCTATACCTGGACAGCCAACTTTCCTCGGACTTTAGCCAGGCAAAAAAACAGATATTAAACGCGCTAAAATCAGGAAATAACATTATTGTCAACAGAACCTGGAGCAAAAATAGCGATAGTGCCCCGGATTTTCGACTGGAAAACAAAAAACTCCTGGTTAATCTCCCGCAAAAGGCAGCACTGAGAATACTAAGAAACGGGGAGGTGATAGTTGAAAAAAAGGCAAAAAACCTGGAGCTGGATAATTTATTGCCCGGAAAGTACAGGTTTGAGGCGTATTACAGAAACAAGCCCTGGATTTTTTCAAACCCCCTGAGCCTGAGGGAGAGCTAAGGAAAGAAATGATAAAAATTTGCCCTCCTTATACAATATTATAAACAGTATCGCGCTCAACAGGAATTTTCCCCGCATGTTTTATAAGGTGCTCTATTTCCTCTTTCATCATGGCATCCGGGTCTTTAGAGCCAGCCGAGCGTGTAATTTTTTCTCGCATTACAGTTCCGTCTAAATCATCTACACCAAACCCCAGGCTGACCTGTGCCAGTTTTGCCCCTGTCTGTATTCGAAAAGCCTTGATATGAGCTATGTTGTCCAGCATTAACCTGGCTACGGCAAATTCCTTAAGGATTTCTACTCCTGTTAAGGGGTATTCATAAGGCATTTCAGTATTTTCATAATGGCAAAACAGCGGAATAAAAGACATAAATCCGCCGGTTTTATCCTGTAACTCCCTCACAGCAAGCATATGGTCAATTTTATCACCAGGGGCTTCGCCTATTCCGGTCAACATTGTCACATTGCTTTTTAACCCGAGGCCATGAGCAATTTCCATTACTTCAAGCCATTTTTGGCCTGAAATTTTCCCGGGACATAATTTTTGCCGTATTTTTGGCGCAAAAATTTCCGCACCGCCGCCGGGTAACGACCCTAACCCGCTTTCCATAAGATTTTTCAGTACAAACTCAATACTTTTATTTTCAAGCCTGGAAATATAATCGATTTCTACGGCTGTAAGCGCTTGTATGTGGGCATTGGGCAGGATTTTAGAGCATATTTGCAGTAAATCGCTGTAAAACTCCAGGCCACAAGAGGGATTCAAAGCAGAAACAATATGTATTTCCCTGATGTTTTTATTTATTTTTGTTTCAAAATATTCTTTTGCTTTATCAATGCTATAAATAAATGCCCCTTCCTGCCCTTCATGCTTGCGGTAGGCGCAAAATTTGCACGTTCCCTCACAGATATTGGTAACGTTAAAGTGGTGGTTATTTATCCAATAGACGTATTTACTATGGTTTTTACAAGCCGCAAGCCGGCCTAAATTAAGCAAGTCAAAATTTTTATACAGTTCAATGCCGTCTTCCCTTGTTAGGCGTTGGTTATTACAGACTTTATCTTTTATTTTACAATCATTATTCATTGGTATCTTTTCCTTACATTATAGCAAAAATAGATTTTTAAGACTTTCTATTATCACTTTAAATCTTTAAAAATACTGCTATAATAAAAATATGTCTTTTATTGCCAAAATATTACTTGTAGATGATAACCCCGGCTACTTGAAAGACGTTTTGCCGTCTTACGGATATGAAGTGGTTATTGCAGTGAACGGGCTCAGCGGGTTAAATACCCTGAAAAATAACGAGGATAACTTTGACCTCGTTATTCTGGACGTAATGATGCCCACGCTCGACGGCTGGGAAACCCTGAAAAAAATAAGGGCAAACAGGGCAACAGAATCCATGCCCGTAATCATGCTGACAGCGCTTGACCAGGAGTACCAGCAAATTTCAGGGCTGAAATTCGGGGCGGACGACTATATAGTAAAACCCTTTACCCTTCCAAACCTCCTGGCGAGAATTGAAGCGCTTTTAAGAAGGTCAAAATGGAAAAACGAAAGCCTGAACGTTTCAAAAGTAAACCTGTCCTTTTCCGCAGAAGAACCTATAGATGAGTTAACGGGCAGGGAAAAGGAAGTCCTGGCCCTGGTGGCAAAAGGGGCAAGCAATAATGAAATAGCAGAAAAGCTTTTTGTGCGGGAAGTCACGGTTAAAACGCACCTGAATAACATTTTTAAAAAATTGAACGTCACAAACCGCACACAGGCTGTACTGCTGGGAATGCAGTTGATGATTATTTGAAAGCCAAATGAGGAAAAAATTATGGACAAGTCAATTAACAAAGATGAATTGGTCCAGCTCCTGAGGAACGGACTGGTTGAGGAGTTCAACCGGGCAAGACCCTATGATGAGGGAGTTAAACTTGATTTGAGCGAAATTGACCTGAAAGACGCGAGATTTTCAGGTGCAAACCTTACCGGGGTTGACCTTACAGGTTCTGACCTGAGTAATTCAGAAATAGAAGACACTGAATTTGGCGAAAGTGACCTTACCTCGGTTAATTTTTCCCATTCCGTAATCACGGAATCGAATTTTGCCGACTCTGTACTCGAAGGCGCAACTTACAGCCATGCGGGCGTCCAGGACTGTGACTTTGACGCTTCCGACTTTAACGGGGTTAATGTCTGCGGAGCTGACCTCACCGGGACAGACCTGAGCCTTTGTAAAAACCTGATGCAGTCCCTGTATGACGGGGAGACTGTCTGGCCGGATGATGAGCTTTTGCCCGAGGACTTTGAGCCGGAAGAGGACCTGAGTTTTGCTGAAATGGAGGAGGACAGCGAGCTCTCCGAAGACCAGTATTCTTATTGAGTAACTATTCAGCATCTTAAAAATTCTCCAAAATCCCGCCCGCCCGCCCGCAGTGGTAGTTAAGGGCTTCGCCCTTAACAATTTTTATATAGATTTTGAAGAATTTTTCCAAATTTTTTATAAAAATTTTTGACTCATAAATAAAAGTCATTAATATACATTATACGGTTGATGCCAGCCGGGCTAAAACACTCTATGCTTACCTGGTGTGGGGGTAAAGTGTTTAAGGCTCGGTAGGTATGGAAAGTATAAGCACACCAATGTCACTTAACCACTGTTTTCAATGCTATGAAAGCAGCTTTAGTCCTGCTATAGCCGAGGCCGGCAATGAGTTTTTGGGCGCCGGCCTGAAAATAAACCTTGTCAGCGCCTCGTATGAACCGGCTTTTTTCCTGAAACACAACGACTACTTCGTTACCCAGGTAAACCATACCCCTGAATTTTCCCTGGTAATGAAAATATCCGACACCGCAGCTGATTTGATGCTCACCAGGGCCCTGGGCAAAAGGCGGGAAGACCCCGGAGACCTCAAACTAAAGGATATAACCGGATTGGAAGCCGAAATCCTCAGTGCTTATACGGAATTTGTGTATAACGGGCTGAGCGGCCTGCTCCTTGATAAAAAGGAAATCAACAGCATACTCCATACCCTGGAAAATGAAAAAACAGTGTACTTAACCTTTTACATCCGCGGAAATCCCGAATATGAGGCAGGAATGATAGTTTTGTCCTTCCCGGAGTTTATTTTCAGGAAAATGCAGCCTGTTTTAACCCCGGAACAGCTCGTAGAACAGAACTTTTTTAATGAAAGCAGGGTGGAAACCAGCGTATTAATAGGCAAAACCCGCGCATCCCTTGACGATATAAAGGGCCTTGAGCCCGAAGACATAATTATACTTGAAAATAGCGACCTTTACAGAATGTACCTTAAGGAATACGAAGATATAAATATAAATGTAAACCCAAGCCACAGCCTTGTATTAGATTTTGAAGAGGAAAACGGAGATGATGATATTGTGAATGAAGCAAGAGAAAGTAACGTAAACATCTGGGACACCCTGGAAGTAGATGTAACGGCGAGTTTTGAAAAAATAAAGATGAAACTCGGCGATTTAAGGGAAATTACAGAGGGCCTTGTGGTTGATGTAGCCTCTATAGCTAATAATAAGGTCTTTGTTGAAGTGGAGAACAGGCATCTTGCGACCGGGGAGCTGGTTATTATCGGCGATAAGTACGGCGTAAGGATAACGGAGATTTCCACGGAGGCTAAATCCCGTGAGGTGGAAATGCTTGAGGAGCAGGCGGCGGAAAAACAGGATGATGTTTCCGCAGAAGCCGCTTCAGCCGAAAGCAGCCCGGAGGAAGCGGATGAGGATTTGGAGATACAGGAAGACCTTGAGGATTCTGATTTTGAGATTGAGGAAAACAGCGAAGAAGAGGATGAATACTAGTTATGGAAAGTTATATAACAGCTTTTTCAGTCTATACGCTGGCAATTATAGGCGTGATTTTTATAGGGCTTGTTGTTGTTAAAAAAACGCTCTCTTTTAAGCCCGGCCAGGGTAAAAATAATTTTTTAAAGGTTGAGACCAGCCTGGACCTTGGACCCGGGAAGACCATCTACGTGATTAAAGCGGGTAAGGAGAAGTTCTTAATAGCCTCATCGGGTGAAAACTGCCGGTTTATGACCAAACTGGAGAAAAACGAGACGGCTTACGGAGGCTTTAAGGGGCATCCACAGAGTGATAACCACGAAATAATACGGGAATATTTTGATTATGGACGAATTAATTAAAGACCTTAACCCAACGCTGCAACTATTAGTTTTAATGGCGTCATTGACGTTTTTACCGATAGTTTTTGTTACTATGACGAGTTTTTTGAGGTTTATAATAGTTTTTTCCATCCTGAAAACGGCAATGGGAACGCAGCAGGTGCCGCCCGGCATTGTAATTATCGGGTTGTCGATTATTTTGACGTTTTATACAATGTCGCCGGTGTTTTCTGATATGTATGAAGCGGGATATAAGCCCTACAAGGAGAGCGGGTCATTTGCGCTGGCCCTTAAGGAGGGGGCTGAGCCGCTTAAAATGTTTATGATGAAGCAGACAAGGCAGAAAGATATTGCGTTTTTCATAGAAACGCTTAATAAAAAGCCGCCTGCCACACCGGATGATATCGGCATATTTGAAATTGCGCCCGCTTATATTATGAGTGAGCTGAAGACGGCTTTTGAAATAGGGTTTATAATCTTTATTCCGTTTATTGTTATTGACCTTATCGTTGCTAATATACTGCTGGCGCTTGGTATGTTTATGTTATCGCCAACTATTATCTCGCTGCCGTTCAAATTACTGATATTTATAGCGGTTGACGGGTGGGGAATGATAGTTAACGGCCTGGTTCAGAGTTTTAACTAGGGGAAAATTATGGATTTACTGCTTGAACATCTGGGAAAAGGTTTTATAACAATGCTGCTAATAGCAATGCCCGCCGTGCTGACCGCCGCGGCCATCGGGCTTGTGGTCGGGATACTCCAGGCGGTAACACAGGTGCAGGAGCAGACAATTGCCGCTGCCCCGAAGATACTGGGGGTATTTCTTGTGATTATGATTATGGGGCCTTTTTCCGTGGGGACTCTTTCCGAGCTGTTGCGAACTTCAGCTAACATAGCCTTTGGCATAATCCCTAAGGACGAGGAAACTGTGTTGTCTGAGGGTGATTTTTACGTCAGGAAGCAGGTTCAGGAGGAAAAATATTACAGGGATGAGACTCCC
>JANQGS010000150.1 GCA_028277195.1 Candidatus Gastranaerophilales bacterium | reverse complement strand
TCAACTCCCGCCGCCGCTGAGGTCCTGATTATTGAGCCGAGGTTGTGCGGGTCCTCTACCCTGTCGAGGATAATTATAAGGGCATTTGTCCCGTTTTTCGGCGAACTGGCCAGTTCGCCGAATTCAGTGTATTCTATTGGTGAGACGGAAGCCGCTACTCCCTGGTGAACCCCGGGGGCGAGTTTTGAGAGTTTTTCGCGCGGGATTTCCTGTATGTTTATTTTGTACTCTTTTGCCAGGGAGCAGATATTTCTTAACCTGGCGTCAAATTTAACCCCCTTTGCGATAAATATTTTACTTACCCGGCGGCGGCTTGTCCGTAAAATTGCTTCTACGGGGTTTTTCCCGTATATAATACCTGGGTCTTCCATTTTAAGTACCTGTTTTTATTTAAAATAATATTATAAAATATTTATTATGATTAAAATTATACCAATCAGGCATTTTGACGTAAAAAAAGTAATAAAAATGATTGAATATGTCACTCCCGGCCTTTCACCGGGGATGATTGACGACGGGGCTTTTATTACTTTCCCGTTTAACGTTTTTCATGGCCTGCTGCCCTTAAACTGGAAGTTTTTACAGGAAACCTACGTAGCCGTTGAGAATAATGAGCCGCTGGGTTTAATCAGCCTTGCGCCTGACGGGCATAAAAAAACAAGGTGGAAAATTAACAGGCTGGTGCTCGGCGTTAATGCCCACGACGTTGGAAAGCAGCTGATTGACTATGTGGTGAATAAATACGGCGGGGCGGGCGTGGAAATATTCCTCGCCGTAATAGACGAGAACTATACCGAGGCTATTTCATTATTCACAAACGCCTGCTCTTTCAGGAGTTCCTCAAAAATAAATATCTGGGAATGCGAGGGAACTTCCCCGGGCAATAAAATTAAAAGCCTTGAAAACCTGAGAAAAGCAGCCGATTGTGATTTTCAAAAACTGTTCCGGCTTGACTCGGAAGCAACCCTGCCGCAGTTCAGGACCTCCCTTGCAAGGACTCCCGAGGATTTCAGGTTTGGGCTGAAAAGTAAGATAATAAACAACATAAAAGGCTATACCTCACATAAATATGTGCTTGACAATCCTTCCGTTAACGGCCTGGAAGCCCTTCTGGCAATATTTACGGCGGACAAGGCCAGCTTCTGGCTGGATATAACCCTGTCCCTTGCTTACAGGGAGTACTATGAGGACCTCTTGAACTTTGGGATTGACAGGGTAAACGAACAAAACGGCAATGCCAGGATTTACGTGGGGGTAAAGAATTATCACCAGGCGGGAAAATACATGGCGGAAGTCCTTAAGTCCCATAAATTTAAGCAGTGCGGCGATTTCCAGGTGCTCGTCAAGGACTACTGGAGACCAGCCGGGCTATACAGGGAAAGAAAAGCCCCGGCAATAATCTTCCCGGACATGACAAGCCCGGCGTGCAATATAGTAAGGTTTATAACCGAATCATGAGAGAAAATGCCAGGGTAAGGTGTAAACTGGGGCTGGTTCTGTTTTTGACCTCCGCTTATATGTTTATAGAGTTCATAGGCGGGATTATCACCAACAGCCTTGCGCTCATAGCCGATGCCGGGCATATGCTGGGGGATGTGGCCGCCCTTGGAATGTCGTTTCTTGCCGCTTTTATGATAGCAAGGCCCGCTTCTGACGAGAAAACTTACGGGTATTACCGGTTGGAAATACTTGTGGCCCTGGTAAACGGGCTGCTTTTAATTGGGATTGCGGCGTTTATTCTCTATGAGGGGGTAAAAAGGTTTCTCCTGCCGCGGGAGGTTGAGGCCACGCTGATGATTGCGATTGCCACGGGCGGGCTGGTAATTAATTTAGCCGGCATGGCTATTTTGCATTCGTCCGTTAAGCACAATTTAAACGTAAGGGGCGCTTTCTGGCATATTACGGGGGATACACTGGGGTCGTTAGGCGCTATTGTAGCGGGTATTATCATTTATTTGTTTAAATTTTACTATGCTGACATTATTATCAGCGTTATAATAGCCGTAATAATTACCATCAGTGCCATCAGGCTGATTAAGGAGTCCTCAAACATACTTCTTGAGGCAACGCCAAAGCATATAGACATTAATGAAATAAAAAATACGCTTTTAAATATCCCGGAAGTAAAAAAAGTCCATGAACTGCATGTATGGAGCATTTCCCTGCAAAGGACAGCCCTGAGCATTCACGTGGTAAGCGACCATCCTGACAGCCGGGAGGTGTTATGCAAGGTTGACAAAACCCTGAGGGAAAGGTTTAATATACACCATCTTACAATACAGGTTGAGCCCCCGGGATTTCCGGAAAAACACTGTGACTTTTAGGAGAAAAAATGAACATAAATGATTTTTATAATGATTTTTTTATCATGGCAGGGCCGTGCGTTATAGAAAAAAACGGCTCTACCGCTTTTAAAACAGCAGAAATATTAAAGAATATTACGGATGAATTAAAGGTCCGGTATATATTTAAAGCCTCTTATGACAAGGCAAACAGGACCTCCATCGACTCATACAGGGGACCCGGCATGGAGAAGGGCCTGGAAATACTCGCTAAAATAAAGCAGGAGTTCAACGTTCCGGTTGTGACAGATATACACCTGCCCGGGGAAGCGTCGAAAGCCGCTGAAGTAGCTGATATTATCCAAATACCGGCATTTTTATGCAGGCAAACAGACCTGCTGGCGGCAGCGGCAAAAACCGGCAGGATTGTAAACGTAAAAAAAGGGCAATTCCTTGCCCCGCAACAGATAGAACAGGCCGCCGCAAAGGTAAAAGCATGCGGTAACAATAAAATCCTGATTACGGACAGGGGAGCGAGCTTTGGCTACGGAAACCTTGTGTCCGATATGAGGGCAATCCCGATTATCCGGGGACTTGGCTACCCGGTAGTGTTTGACGCGACCCATAGCGTACAGCTCCCGGGAGGTGCGGGAAACGCGTCATCCGGGCAAAGGGAGTTTGTGCCGACCCTGGCAAAAGCCGCAACTGCCGCGGGCGCTGACGGGCTTTTTATGGAAGTGCACCCTGAACCTGAAAACGCCTTGAGCGACGGGGCTAATATGATTCCGACAGGTGAAGCCGGGGATATAATTAAGGTATGTAAGGAAATATACTTACTGGTTAATAATTCTTAATACCCGGCAAATTCTAACAGTTCCCTAACAATCTTTATAATAAAATTATCTGTGTAACCATTGTATTAACTAGACTGTATTTTAAAGGCGGAAGCTAGTATATATGCCGGCAAGTAGTCCTTACATGGATAAACCGATAACAGGTCGCCCGCGAGGGAGGTCGGATTACCGGCCCCAAGTGTACCGTACCCCTCTAAAAACAGCCACTAATGCCCCTGATGCAACTAAAATCCCCTTAAAAGCGAGGAAAGAATACTTAACACAACCGGCTTTTAAGGGGATTTTAGTTAGGGAAGCAGGAGACATGCTCTTTAAGACCGAAAGGCTTTCCCTGGATACCATCACAAGGGAGTTAAGGGCATTTGTTCCCGAAAAAGCTAACCTGGGGCTTGATGATACCATAAATAAAGCGCAGCAGTACGGGGTTGAAAATATAAGGGTTAACAGGAATCTCTGGGACGGGTTTAAAGATGCGGTTACTGACCCGTTTTATGCTCTGGGCAGGTGGCTTAAGAGACTCTTTGGCGATGAGCGGACAAAAAAAATGCTCGACGAGCAAAAAGCGGCCTACCAGGCAAGAAAACGCCTTGTCGGCTACCTCCTTGAAACGCGGAGCCAGGCAAGCCGGTTTGATAAGGTGTTCACAAAGGATAACGTTGAGCGGATTCTTAAAATAAACGATGAAGAAGCGCTTAAAAAATTCTTAAAGGAAAAAAATATAAAACCTGACCCCCTGATAAAAGCCGCAGGCAGTCTTGATGCATTAAAAAAGGGACTTACAGGCCACGGGAAGGAAAAATTCCTTGCAACACTCAGGAATAAATACGTAAACGCTTTTGTTAACTACGCTGACAGGAAAAAGCTGGGCCGTTTTATGTCCGGATACGGAAGCGACGGGGCTTATACCGTTAACAGGGTCGCTTCGGGCACGACTACAGGTGTATTTCTCGGGACTGACTTCTATAACCTGACAATGGGAACTTCCGGGGACAGGGAAAAAGCCGAAGAAGACAGGAACAAAATATACGCCCAGACCGCGGCTTATGTGGGCATTTACGCCTACCTGGGCTATGTGCTGAACGCGGCGTTCAGCAGGATTGCAAACAAGTCACTGGGCTTCGCGGTAGGGCTGGGCACGGCAGTGGCTTTATCCGCAAACGCAGTAAGCAGGCTCGCCACGGGAATACCGTTATTCCCGAAAAAGTCCGAAAACGTTGATAAAAACCCATACGTAATACACGCCGCGCCATTGGATAACAAACCTTATGCCGCTGCCTTAAATACCTACAATTCCTTTAAGGGAACAAATACACCCGTCTCATTTACCGGGAATCCTTTCATGGCGGTAGAAGGTATAATAAAAGCGTCTGAATCAAAAATGATTTCGGCATTTCCCGCCAGAGTGGAGTTTGATAAATTTGAAAAGACACGAAGAATTTTAATGGAGGAGGCAAAAAACGGCTCAGCGCAGTCAGGGGAAATTGCGGATGAAATGCGGAAAATAGCCGGAGCTTTCACAAAAGGAAGGGAAGAGGCAGGTATTGATGAAATAAGGCAGGCTGCCGCCGCCGGTGACGGTTATATCAATATAGGAGGAAACTGGGTATACAGGGCCGGAAAGGCTTTTCTCGAGGGTATAGCCCTTCCGTTCAAGCTCCTGGTAGGACTGGGCCGGATGATAGTTAACGCGGGCAGGAAGCTCGTGGGTAAA
This sequence comes from Candidatus Gastranaerophilales bacterium, assembly GCA_028277195.1. GTDB lineage: Bacteria > Cyanobacteriota > Vampirovibrionia > Gastranaerophilales > UBA9971 > JANQGS01. Next base: position 6,639 of record JANQGS010000150.1, on the reverse strand, counting down.
GAGCCTTTTGAGGCGCCTGATAATAAACCGTTTGACCATGCCAAATACGTGGAAAACGTTATAAAAGGGGTTGACGACGGCACATTATCGCAAAAAATCGGTAAGGCCCACGGCGCTGACATTATGGATTACCCTTCCGACAAGCTAAGTACCTGGATGAAGGTAACAGGCTTCACCACAGTGCCTTTCCTCGCGGTACAGGCTTATAATGAAACCCTGGATAACACCAATAATGAAAATATTGCCGAAGAAAAAGCAAAACAAAGGGTTCTCCAGGATTCGGCAAGACAGGGCATATCTTTCTGGTCACTTAAAGTGCTCAACGATTTGTTCAAGGGCCTGATTAACCACTCGCTCTGGGGTAACGGTACAGTAGTAGTAGTGAACGCGGCCGGGTATGAAACATTGACACGCATGGCGGTAGGCCAGCCGGTATTGCCAAAGACCCATGAGGAAATGAAGGAAATCGAGAAGAAAAAACTAAAAGACCACTCCTGGTTCCACGATATAATGGGAGGAAATATAAAAACACACGGGGAAAAGGTAGTTGTGGGCAGTACCGGTTTGAGGCCCGAGCCGGGGGCATCAAATAATAGTTTTGAAAGTTTTTTGAGTTATAATAAAAAATACGGTTTGTAAAAAAGGACAACAAAAAACTTGATAGAAAGATATACGGAAAAAGCAATTAATGTAATTCTTTTTGCCCAGGAAGAAGCCTTTTTATCCGAACATGAAAAACTCTATCCTGAACATATCCTGCTGGGGATAATAAGGGAAGGCTCGGGCATTTCCGCCAAGCTGCTGAAAGCCGCGGGCATTGAAACGGGGCTTCTTAGAAAAGCCGTCAGGGGCAGGCGGGGAAACGGGCTTAACAGGCATACCCCCGTTGAAACAATGAGTTTTAGCCCCGCGGTTAAGAAAATACTCAGGGAAGCCTGGTACGAAGCGCAGTCCACAGGAACATACTATGTTACGCCCGAAAACCTGTTTTTAAGCATGTTAAGGGAAAAAGGGTCTTCCGTAGCTGATTTGCTGACCCAGTTAAACGTAGACCTTGAAAAAATAAAAAATACCGTTGAAAAAATAGCGAACAAAGCAATCAAGCCCTCCGTGCACCCGGAGGAGAGCCCTGCTTCAACGGGTATAATTACCCGCACCATTGATAAAAACCTTCTTTTTGAGGAGGAGCAACTGAGAAAGGTAATGGAAACGGCACGAGCCGGGCTGGAAAATTCAAGCCACGAAGCGTACGGTACAGAACAGCTCGTTATGGGCATGCTGGAAAATAAGGATTCCTGGATTCTGGAAATATTGCATAGCGAGGGTATTGATGCCGGGAAATTCGATAAAAAACTGCGGGAAATAAACTCGAGAAAGGACGAGTATAACGAGCATGAGCCTGAATTTACCCCCAGGGCTTACAGTGCAATGCATTCGGCATTTGACATTGCAAAGGAATTCGGCTCAACCTATATAAAGCCCGAGCATGTCCTTCTTGGCATACTCAGGGAAGACAGGGGAGTAGCGTGCAGGGTTTTCAGGGAGCTGGGCATTGATATTGAGAGCCTGTCAAAAAAAATAATAAGCCCGATTCAGCGGGAAAAACCTGAAATCCTTACTATCATAAGACTGGCAAAAGAGGAAGCCGGCAGGATGGAAGTAAACATACTGGGTACTGAGCAGCTCCTGCTTGGAATACTGGGAGAAGGCACGGGCATAGGGGCATGTGTGCTTAGAAATCTCGGCGTAACCCTGAAAGACACGCGAATAGAGGTTGAAAAATTCACGGGATACAGCCCGCATTATTCCGAGAGCAAGGAAATGGTGTTTACTCCCAGGGCCAGGAAGGTTATTGCGGCTGCCTGGAGTAAGGCGAAAAAGAATAAAAGGCAAAAAGTAGGCTCAGAGCACTTACTGCTGGGAATAACAGGGGAAAAGGATTCCATAGCCCTGAAAGTGCTCGAAAACCTCGGGGTTGATACCCTTGAAATCAGGCAGGGCATAATTAACGAACTTAGAGGAGAGATTGTATGAAAAAATTGCGGGGTAAGATTGGCTTAACTTTGATTATTTTGTTTTTAACCCTTAATAATGCGTTTGCAAGGGAATTTAGTGATTTAGGCACAGACTGCTGGGCCGGGAAGGAAATCGGTGCCCTTGCCCGGGACGGTGTGGTCGCGGGTTATCCCGACGGGACGTATAAACCTGACAGGCCCGTGTCCAAGGCCGAGTTTGTCACAATGGTTATCAAGGCCCTGTGGCAGGAGAATTATAAGAATGAACGGGTTTATTACTATAAGGATGTGCCGGAAGGGCACTGGGCCTATGAAATGATACAGAAAGCCTCTGATTTTGAGCTTTTAAAGGGTTATCCGGACGGTTATTTCAAGCCTGACGAGAACCTTAAAAGGGCTGAGGCTGTCACAATCGTTATATCCGCCGTAGATGCCGGGGAAGTCACAGAGCCAATCGCCAGGAATTATTTAAGCGTCTACAAGGACGCGGGGATGATTCCCGCAAAAGACATTATAGCGGCAGGAAAGGCTCAAAAATATCACTTAATAGCTAACAGGCCCTCTGCCGAAAAGTTTTTTTATCCTGAAAACCTTATAACAAGGGCTGAAATGGCGGTAATGCTCTTTAATATGAGAGAACAGGCCCTCCTGCACCCGAACAGGAAACTGGCCGAGGTCTTTACCCCGAGAACAGCCGTCGGCATTAAGATTGAAAATGTTGAAATGGAGCAAAACGGCTTTATTGCGGTAGTGCCCGCAGGTACAATAATCAGCGGGGTCCTCGCGGAAGAAGCGGTTAATAGCCAGAACGTCCTGCTAAACCAGCTTTGCGTGGTTAGAACCCTGGACAATTACGTAACAGATAAAAGTTACCTTTTAATACCGGCTGGAACGAACATTGCCGGGGAAATCGTCAATATTAAAAAGGCAAAATACTTTATAAGAAACGCTAAAATGGACATTGACGCTAAAAGGGCCATTACGGAGGAAGGCCGGTCCTCGGAATTCAGGGCTGCAATGTCCTGGAGTGAGGAAAAGCCGGGCTTTTTCTCAAAGATATTCAGGGCAGTGTTTAAAGGCAAAAAAATCGTCCTCAACAAGGGTGACGTAATATTCATAGAGCTCACAGAGCCTGTGAGGATTGATACCGCAAAGACTATGATAATAAATCCCCGGCCTTAAATCTTTAACTTTACAAAACCAATCTCCTCTTCAAGCGTGGAAATCTCCCCGTTAACCTTTGCCTTCAGGGTTTCCCTGAGCAGCCTGCCAAAATCCGGGCCTGGCCGCAAGCCCATATCTATAAGGCTATCTCCGCTTATGTGCAGGGTTGTATGCCTTAATTCACTTAAATAAAGCCCGGCTTTATCCTCCAGCCCGGGATTTTTCGCAAGAAACCCGAGAATGGACTCAGGCTCTGAATTTTCAAAAAATTCGTAAATCTCAAAACGTGTCAAAGCATTAATCAATAAATCCTTTTTTTCGTTAAGAGCCGCTGCCCCGAGCACAATAGCCTGCTCTTTTCCCGACATATAAAGGTTTTCCATTGTTTCGGGGTTTTCCAGGATTGCAGACAGGTAAATTAGCCAGGTATTATCTTCTGTGCCAAGGAAATCCCTGTATTCATTAACGATTTTTTTGATAATACCAGCATTTTCAAAATGCGAAATATCTGTATCTATTAACCTGTATATATTTTCATTTATAAACCGGGTCAAACACTCCGCCCTGTTAAGATTAAGGGCTTGTTTCAACTCGAGTTTCACTCTTTCGCCCGCAAAGTTATCAAACCTGCCCGAGTCCAGGCACTGCCGCATAAGGGCATGGGTTTTCTTATCGAGCTTATAGCCCAATCTTACGCTGAATTTCAGTGCGCGGATTATTCTTGTGGGGTCGTCAATAAAGCTGTTGGGGTGCAGTACCCGGATAATCCCCCGCCCTAAGTCCTCATAGCCGTTTAAGCAATCAACCAGTTCACAAAAATTCCCCCGGTTAAGCGACAGCGCCATTGCGTTTATTGTAAAATCACGCCTTATAACGTCCTCATACAGCTCGCATCCTATCTCCTCAACTTCAGGAAGGCTCCCGGGATAAGGGTATGACTCTTTTCGGGTGCTGGCAAGGTCTGTTTTCACCCATTCATTGTCTATGTTGAAGCATATTTTGGCGGTTTTAAAGGGCTGGTGGGTTTCCCTGAGCTCGCATATCCCGGGGTATGAATCCCGGACGAGCCCGGCAAACTCTATGGCGTTTCCCTGCACGGTTATGTCAACGTCAAAGTTCTTCTGGTTAATAACAATATCCCTGACAATCCCGCCTATTAAAAAAATCGGTATACCCGCCTTGCCTGCTGTTTCAGAACAAAATAACAGGGCTTTTTTAACGGCATCCGGGATATTGCGGTTATATTCACCTGTCAGGAAGCGTTTTGTCATCGCTTTTTACTGCTGCTTTACGTATAAATGCCCGACTAAATGCCTGAACTTGGCGTTTTCTTTTTGAAGCATATTATTCCTTGCTATGAGCTTTTTATTCTCCTCAAGGAGCTGTCCAACCTGCTTTGATAATATTTCGTTATCCCTTTTTACCTTGGCTGAGTCCATTACGGGTTCAAAAATGTCGGAATTTTTTATTTTCTCGGTTATTTCACCGGTTATTTTCTGGGCTATAGACTCTGCAAGAAGGGAAAGGGTCTGTGAGGTAACGTCAATGGTTACATTATTCAATTCATTCCTGCCATTGGGGGTATTTTCGGTTTTTACCCGGGTATTTCTCACAGAGGGCGCATTTATGGGATTTATTATGCCGTTATTGACGATGGAAGATATCTCCTCATCGTTTTTACCCTGTTCTTTGAGTTTAAGGGCATGCTTTAGCTTTGAGATAGCCATTTCATCATAATATTCATTATTTTCATCGTCTTCATATATGGGGTCAATGCGCCAGGACTTTAAAAATCCTGTAAAATCCCCGGTATCCGGTATAACCGGGGGATTTATTCTTTCGAAAAGCTGTTCTCTTGTATACATAAGCCCTGTTCCGTTTATTTTTAGTTATAGATAATACTATATTATAATCCGGTTACAAAAATCAATTACAGGACAGGAATTGCATAAAGGCCCTATTGGCTTGCAAATCGTCTTGCCGTGCAGCACAAGCAGGCGGTTTATTTGCCTCCATAATTTTTGCGGCAGTTTTTTCCTCAACTCAAATTCAGTTTGCTCGGGGGTTTTTGTCTTAACGTAGCCCAGGCGGTTAGTAATGCGGTGTACGTGGGTATCCACGGCAATCGCAGGCTTTTTAAACCCTACAGAGAGTACGATATTGGCGGTTTTTCGGCCAACACCCCTCAGGGAAAGCAGTTCATCCATCTTATCGGGGACTTTACCGTTATATTTTTCTGTAAGTATTCTTGAGATGAGCTGTATGTTTTCTGCCTTGGTTTTATAGTAGTTTATTGACCCGATGATTTTGCACAGGGAGTTATAAGGCAGTTCGGCCATGGCTTCAGGGTTATCAGCAAAAGCAAATAACTTTTCTGCAATCGGGTAAGTTGTTTCATCCCTTGTTCTCAGGCTTAAAATACAGGAAATAAGGGCTTTATAGGGATTTCCGGCATAACTGTCCAGCATCGGGTCTGTTGAGTAGTAATTTTCGAGTATAGAAAGTATTTTTTCCATATTAACTTTTTTCATTTCTGCCCTGTTATGTAATGGAATCAGCTATTAATTAACATTATATTGTGAACATGATAAAAGGAATAAAAGGTTTTATTTTTGACCTGGACGGTGTCATAACCGACACCTCGGTCCTGCATGAGAGCGCATGGAGGAAAATAGCCAGGGAAGAGGGGATTCAGTTTGATGAAACACTGCCTGACAGGCTGCGGGGTGTTTCCCGGCGCAGGTCACTGGAATTAATACTTATGAATACGGATAAAAGCTATATAGAGCAGGAAATTCAGGCATTAATGGACAAAAAAAACGATTATTACAGGGAAAGCCTGGAGTATTTAACGCCTGAAAATCTGACAAACGGGGCAAAAGAACTGCTTGATACACTTAAGGGAAAGGGAGCCAGGACAGCAATAGCCTCAAGCAGTAAAAACGCCCGCCCGGTAATTGAAAAGCTGGGAATATCCGATAAACTCGACGCTGTGGTTGACGGCACTGAAATAAAAAAAGCCAAGCCTGACCCGGAAATTTTCCTGAAAGCCGCCGGAAAACTCGGCCTGCCTCCTTCCGATTGCGCGGTGGTGGAAGATGCCCCCTCAGGCATTGAGGCTGCTGCTGCAGGCGGTTTTTTTCCTGTTGCAATAGGGCCAAAAGAACGTTTTGCGGGGCAAAAACCCTATTTAAGGTTTAACAATTTAAATGAACTGCTTACGCAAGTTAAGTTATAAAGGCCGCCGGAATTTTACTTTCAGGCAGCCTTTTTTATAAATATCCCCGGCTTAACTTTTGTTTTTAATCCTTTTTATTTCCTACATATATATAAAAACGAAATATTTGGTATATTTTAATATTTTAAATGTTTTGTTACAAAAATTTGGAAAAGTAACAACCTAGCACCCCAAAAATTAAAATTCTTCAAAATCGGCCCACCCTCCCGCCCTGATTGAGGT
>JANQGS010000028.1 GCA_028277195.1 Candidatus Gastranaerophilales bacterium | reverse complement strand
CTCCCCGGGCCGAAACCCGGTAACGTAGCCGGAGATTTTTAAATAATCCCTCACTGCCTGCCTGAGCTTACCTGTTCCATGCCCGTGAATTATATAGACCGGCGTAAGATTTGCCAAACTTGCCCGGTCAAGATACCTCTCAACCCTGGTGATAGCCTCCTCAACCCTTTCCCCGCGCAGGTCAAGCGTGTTGGGGGTATCGCGTCTTTCCAGCTTAAAGCCGTACCTCTTTGGAACATGCTCTTTTTGTGCCGGTTTTTGGGCTGCCTTAAAGATTTCCTGCTTTTTTACGGTTGTTTTTAATACCCCGACCTGCACCTGCACATTATTGCTTTTATCGGGCAGCTTAAGTATTTTCCCTTCTTTTTCAAGGCTTTTTATAAATACTGTCTCGCCCGGGCCGGTTTCATCCCAGTTCACCCGCTCCATTTCAGGCTTTAGCTTCTCGCTTTCCTCATAATCAAGCCCCCTTGCGCGCGATATTGTTTCCCCCAGCTTTGACAGGGTGCTTTTTTGCCTGGCATCCTCGAGAATATGGGAAATCTCCTCTTTTGCACGAAAAAATGCCGTGTCGAATTTTTTCCTGTAAACGTTTATTATTTTTTTCTTTTCGGATTTTATTTTTTCAAGTTCACTGTCATAGCTGCGTTTTAGCTCTTCTATCCGTTCTTTTTCCTCCTCAACCTCACGGGCATGCCGGGTTAATTTTTGCTGGGTATCCTGCAATCCCTCCAGAACCCTGTTTGTGGGGTCTTTTTTATTCAAATAGTTATGCCTTGCCTGCTCGACTATTTCCCGGCCAAGGCCGAGTTTCTGGGCGATATAAACGGCGTTACTCCTGCCCGGCAGGCCCATGAGCAATTTATACGTCGGGGACAGGTTCTCTGTATCAAACTCCACGCTTGCGTTATAAAACCCCTCACCGGTGTATGCCAGCGCTTTTAACTCGCCAAAATGCGTAGTTACCAGGGCCAATGCGTCTTTTTTCCTTATATTTTCCATTATAGCCTCGGCCAGGGCTGTTCCTTCGGTAGGGTCAGTTCCCGCGCCTATTTCATCAAGGAGTATGAGGGTGTTTTCATCAGTGTTTTCAAGGATTTCAATGATGTTTTTTATGTGCGCTGAAAAGGTTGACAGGCTCTGGGTAATGCTTTGTTCATCTCCGATATCTGCAAATACCTTCAAAAAGGGGTAAATATCGGCCTCATGAGCAGGAATATGCATCCCTGCCTTTGCCATAAGGGTACAAATACCTATTGTTTTTAATATAACTGTTTTTCCCCCGGTATTAGGCCCTGTAATTACCATGATATGGTAATTCCTGCCTATCTCAACATCATTTGGCACAACGTTATCAAGCACCTTAACAAGGATAGGATGGCGCACTCCCTTGAGTGAGATGAATTTTTCCGTGTTAATCCCGGGTTCTACAGCTTTTATAGAGATGCTATATTTGGCTTTTGCAAGAATAAAGTCTATTTCTGTAAGCACATCAAGGGTTAAAAATAATTCATCGATGTATTCAGCTGCGTGAGAGGACAATTCAGCAAGAATTTTCCTGATTTCAGCCTCTATTTCCAGCTCCGTTTCCTTTAACTTATTGTTCAACGACACCGTAGCCTGTGGCTCAATAAACACCGTAGCGCCGCTTGAGGACATGTCATGCACAATTCCCGGAACATGTGCTTTATGCTCCGCCCGGACGGGGATTACAAAACGGTCGTTTCGTATGGTGTATACCGGGTTTTGGAGCATTTTTGAGGTTTCCGGCGAGGTTATAATACCGTTTAGTTTATTTTTAAGGTTATCGGTACGGTCCCTGAGGCTCAATCGCAGCCTCCTCAGTTCGCTACCGGCGGAGTCGAGCAAGTTTCCCGCTTCATCAAACTTTTCAAGAATACTCTCCTCGAGTTCCCTATTCTCAAGCAAATTTCCTGAAATCTCATAAATAAGCGGCACTTCTTCCTTATATTTGTTGAAAAAAGAAATTAAACGCCTTGAGATTGCGAGGTCCTCCCCTATCTCAATTAACTCCCGGCTGTTTAAGGGCCGACCGGTTTTCAGTATTTCAAGGGATTCTTTTATGTCCTTTATGCCTGAGACGGGCGGGTATGCAGCCTTATCGAGCAGGTATTTAGCCTCGCTTGTGCGTTTTTGCTCAAGTTTTATCGTGTTTATATCGCTGTATATCTGTGCATTAAAGCACCGTTCCCTGCCTGTTTCGCTGGTGGCATGCTTTGAGAGCTCATTTAACACGGCCTCCCATTCAAGGACTTTTAGGGTAAGGGTATTTACGTTCATATAATAATTTTACTATATTGAATAACCTAATACCTTTTTTTTGAAATAGCCTTATAAGCTGTTTCTGAAGCCTCTATGATGAACTGCTTGGCTGCGTAGTCATTCCAGGGGCGCTTAACCATTACAACAATAATATACTTGCGCCCGTCCGGCAAAATAGCTACCCCGGCATCTCCCAGCATAGGACCTATATCCCCTGTTTTATGCAAAAACTGGACATTCCCGGGTAAAGGCTGCTGCAAAAGGTAGCGGTTTTTTGTATGCCCCAGTATTTCCACAATATCCGCCCGGCTTTCAATCGATAGAAAGTCAGGGTTGTCAATGTTATAGAGCATTTTGCCTATTTCCATTGGAGTGGTCGTGTTAGTGCCCTTTAAGTCAGGCAACCAGTTATAGTAATGAGTTACGCCAAATCCCCAGTGCTTGATGGCCCTGTTCAATTCGCTCATCCCGCCGACCGTAGCCAGCAGCATATTAGAAGCGGTATTGTCGCTCTCCTGTATCATTAATTCCGCCAGCCTACGGTATGTAAGTGTAGTGCCAAGCGGAAAATACTGCAAAAACCCCGAACCCGAGGTAAGGAAGGATTTTGAGGTGCTCATTGAGCCGTTCAGGTCAATAACCCCCTTTTCCGCCCTTTTATAGAGCTGGTATAAAACGGGAATTTTTATAATACTGGCGGCGGGATAGATTTTATCGGCATTTACGGCAACATACCCGCCGGTAGAATAGTCCCAGATAAAAATACCGGGTTTCAGCCTCGGGTAGCTGGCCATGAGGTTTTTAAGGCTGCGGGTTAAATTCGGCATTTCACCCGCTAAGGGCGGGGCGGCCATAACCGGGTTCTTGGTATTAACATAGTCAAAATATCTTGTTCCGAGGAAAATATTATCAGCTATCATTGTTTCTGCCGGGTTAAGGTAGGCGATATCGTCCGGCAGTTTAATATTTCTGTTTCTGAATTTTTTCAAAAACAGGTTATTAAGGTTATTCATAAAAATAACAGGCAGCAAAATGCCGAAAACAAGGCAAAATATAATAAAAAACCTTGTTTTTTTAGCTTGTCTTTTTCGGATAGCGTATCTCCTCTGTCTTTTTTTAAGGTATTCATTATAAGACAGGTTTTCACTGCAATAATTTTTTGCTTTTTTAACAGGTTTTTGATTCTGCCATATTGAATGCTGGTAAACCAAAAAGCAACCCCCAGACTAGCTACAACTCAACAAAATAATATACTAAATAGTTTTGTTGTGCAAAATTTTAAATATTTCTTAATATTATTTTATTATTTTCGAAAGACAGGGAAAATTTTTAAAAAAAATTATTTTGATTTATCATGATTTTGATTAAGAAAACCCGTAAAGGCCAGAATAGTGCAAAACAAAAGAACACCGCTTTACCTGGAACACATAAACCTCGGGGCAAAAATGTTTGCCTTTGCCGGTTGGGAAATGCCGCTGCAATATACCTCGGTAAAAGAAGAGCATCTCGCTGTCAGGCATAACGTCGGCATATTCGACGTTTCGCACA
>JANQGS010000289.1 GCA_028277195.1 Candidatus Gastranaerophilales bacterium | reverse complement strand
CACTGGTCAAAATGCCTTCTGTTGTATAGTCCTGTCAGGCTGTCTGTAAGCGCCTGTTTTTTAATCTGCTCAAACAGGTTCGCTATGGTTACGGCGAGCTCTATCTGGCCCGCAAAAAGACTCAGGAAATTCCTCTCGGTAAAACCTATTTCGTTTCTTATTGAAACCGTTACCAGGCACCCGAAAGACTCACCGTTAACAACAATCGGAAGGATTGAAATGGCCCTGTTGCCTATCATTTCATTTATTGCCCTGATTTTTTCAGGCTCTATTTCAGGCGTAGCGCCCGCAAATAAATGAGAAAAACCTTTTATCTCTTTTCTTTCCTTTGTTTTTAACGCTTCCACAACAACATTGTTCCCGGCACACAGGGGAATGTCATAGGAAAAGATTGAACTGCAAAGGGCCTCCTGGATTTTTGCCGAAAAATTGTTTTCATTTGCAGCCCTTATTTTCAGCCTGCTGCCGGATTCAAAATCGAATACCTGGAAAACAAAGCAATAGAGATAACCCATCTCGTTTGAGAGCCCGTTTATTACGGTGGACAGCACCTCGGACAGGGGTTCTGAAGAGTTCATCGTGCTCCAGATGTGCTTCAGGGTCAAAAGGCTTTTATTTGCCTGGTTAAGCTCTTCTGTCCTTTCCGCTATTTCCTTTTCCAGGACAAGGTTTCTTTCAAAAATTTCCCTGAATTTCCTTTTTTCGTCAAGCACTGAGTCTTCAAGGACCTGTATCTTGTCCCCAAACACTTTTACCTTATTAACAAAGTTTTTATACCACCTTGAAGGCATATATACATCCTAACAAACTATAATTTCATAATAATATAATTGCTTTAATAATTAAAGGTGTGAGGCTGTCCCAAGAGAAAGAAAGCTATCTTGAAGCCCTGTGTTTATTTGAAATGCATTTTATAAACCTCGTATACCTCCCTTAAATCCGTTACCCGGGCAATGATATTTTGAAAAATTTTGAAACAATATTTATTTGTTAATTATATTTTCCCAAAAATAAACAAGGAGGAAAAAATGAGAAAAGGCAACGTAAAAATACTACTTTTAATGCTGTTTATTCTTGCAGGCCTTGCTCTTCTGTTTTTATTAACCCTGCAACCCGATAACCCCGAGGAAAAAACCGCCCGGGCAGAAGAGCAAACACTACAGGAAGATAATTTCCAGCTGGCCCAGATGCAGGACAAAGCAAAAACAGAAAAAATGGAAAACTATTCGAAAAAACTCGATGAGTACAAAAGAATGGTCTCAAACCTCGAACAAAAAGATATGGCAGTGTTTAAAACCCAGACAAGAGAAACCTTTATGGAACTGGCGGACCTTATTGACGGGCTGGAAGAAAAAGACCCCGATGAAAAAAGTATACTTGACAGCGAGGAAACGGTTGAAGAAAAAGAAACCGAAAAAATAAGGGAAAGCGCAAGAAAAATCATTGCAACAGAAACACCCGATGAACTTGTCAGGGAACTTAAAGACGGATTTGCCGCATCAAAAGAAGCACTTGAGGAAGCAACAGAAGAAGACAAAAAAATGTATAAAAAAAGTTTAGACGAAATTAAAGGAAAAATAAGGGAAATTAACAAGGAAAACCATAAGGAAAAGACAAAGGAACTTTTCATGAGTTTTCACTCAGTGCTTAAAGAAATGTGCGATGAAATGAAAAAAGCCAAATAACCTGTCATGCCGGACTTTTATCAAGCAGGGGGAAGCCGAGTGTTTCCCTCTGTTTGTAATAGAGCCCGGCTGTTCTCTCAGCCGTTTTCCTTATCCTGTTTATGTAATTTGTCCTCTCATCCTTGCTTATAACCCCTCTTGCATCGAGCAGGTTAAACGCGTGCGAGCATTTAAGCACGTAATCATAAGCCGGCAGCACAAGCCCCGCATCCAGGCAATTATTGGCCTCAGATGTATAAAGGTCAAATAATTTAAACAGGGTGTCGGGCGTTGACACTTCAAAATTATACGTGGACTGCTCAATCTCGTTTTGCAGGTAAATTTCGCCGTATTTAACCTTTTCATTCCAATATATATCAAAAATACTGTCCGCATCCTGCAGGTACATGGCAATTCTTTCCAGCCCATAGGTTAATTCCAGCGCAACCGGCTTTACGTCGAGCCCGCCGGCCTGCTGGAAATAAGTAAACTGTGTCACTTCCATGCCGTCCAGCCAGAATTCCCAGCCAACGCCCCATGCCCCGAGGGTAGGCGATTCCCAGTTATCCTCAACAAAGCGGATGTCATGGTTTTCCAGTTTTACACCAAGTGCTTCCAGGCTCTTTAAGTATATATCCTGGGCGTCATCCGGCGAGGGTTTCAGGATTACCTGGTACTGGAAATAGTGCTGGAGCCGGTTCGGGTTTTCGCCGTACCTGCCGTCGGTTGGCCTCCTGCATGGCTCTACCATTGCCACGTTGTAAGGTTCAGGGCCGATTGCGCGCAGGAAAGTAGCCGGGTTCATCGTACTCGCCCCTTTTTCCAGGTCATAGGGCTGCTGGATTATGCATCCGTAGTCAGACCAGTATTTATTCAGTGTGTGGATTATTTGCTGAAATGTTATTGTCATTGTATGCCTCTTTTTATGCCTTTGGTTTATTATAGTATATACATGAATGAGTTTGAATTTTTGAAAACCGAGCGAAGCAGGCGGCGCTGTCCGCATTTGCGCGGCAAAGCCGGATTTTCCAAAATTCATCACTCCC
>JANQGS010000180.1 GCA_028277195.1 Candidatus Gastranaerophilales bacterium | reverse complement strand
GAAGCGGGATATGAAGTATCGGGCTCTGACCTGGCTAAAAACGAGCTTACCGGCTACCTTGAGAGCAGGGGCGCAAGGATTTACACAGGCCACGACGGCGGTAACTTAGGGGATTGCACGGCGGTTATCAAAAGCACGGCAATAAAGGAGAACAACCCGGAATTAAAAAAAGCGGCAGAAAAAAATATACCCGTAATGCACAGGGCAGAACTGCTCAATAAGCTGATGTCAGGGTATAAAACCTCTATAGGGGTCACCGGAACGCACGGGAAAACCACTACAACGGGAATGATAACCGCTATTTTCCACGAACTGGGCCTGGAGCCGGGATTTGCGATTGGCGGGGAATTTCCCCGGCTCGGCACAAACGCAGCTTGCGGCAGGGGAGGGCATTTTATTGCGGAAATCGATGAAAGCGACGGCACGGTTGAATTATACTCCCCGGATATAACCGTTATTACAAACCTTGAGTTTGAACACCCCCACCATTATAAAGGAGGGTTCAGCCAGCTCCTTGAGACGTTTGAGAGGTTTATAAGCCGGGCAAAAGGTAAAATTATACTTAATATTGACGATGAGGGAAATAATAAACTCATAAAAAACCTCGGCAAAAACAGGTTTATTACTTGCAGTACAAAGAAAAAAGAGGCTGATTACCTTATTAACGGCGGGATAAACCTCAATCTGCCCGGGGCGCATAATATGTCAAACGCCGCAATTGCAATAGCCGCTTCTGTTGAGGCGGGTATTGATTTTGAGCGGGCATCCGGGGCGCTTTCAAAATTCACCGGGATGAAAAAACGCTTCCAGACCCTGGGATACGCCAGTGAAGGGCAGATAGTGGATGATTACGCCCACCACCCCACTGAAATAAGGGCAACGGTCCAAACCGCAAAAAGCCTTAATAAAAACAGGGTAATAGCGGTTTTCCAGCCTCATCGCTATACCAGGCTTGCCAGTCTGTGGGATGATTTCCTGAAATGTTTTGACGAAGCTGATATAGTTTATGTATGTGATGTTTACCCTGCCGGGGAAGACCCTGTTACGGGCGTTAACTCGGAAGAATTCCATAAAAACCTGCGGCACGGGGCGGCCCGTTATATAAGAGGGGAGCTGGACGCCGTGGCAGAGGAGGTTATAAAGGAAATACAGGCCAATGACATTGTCTTAACAATGGGAGCGGGTTCGATAACAAAGCTCGGGCGTATTATAATGGAAAAAGCAAACGGAAAAAATTTAAAATGAGTATAAACACAATATCAAGACTGGAAAACCATCCTTTAAAAGAACATACAACCCTGAAAATCGGCGGTCCTGCCGATGAATTGTATATTCCCGAGAAAACCGCGGATATTCTTGCGCTTGGGGGAGAAACAACAATTATCGGAAAGGGCTCAAACCTGCTTGTGTCCTCAAAGGGCGTAAGGGGAAAGGTTATACTTACGGGAGGGCTCAAAAACCATGAATTCCCGTGCGATACAAGGTTAAAAGTCGAAAGCGGGCTGAAATCGGTTACGGTCGCTAAAATCCTGCTGGAAAAAAGGCTCTCTGGGCTTGAGTTCCTGATAGGCATACCCGGTTCAATAGGAGGCGCAATAACAATGAATTCCTCGGCGCACGGCCAGGCAATCGAGCATGTTATTGAGTCAGCGGAGGTTATTGACCTTAAAACCAATAAAATACATACCCTGAGCAGGGATGAGCTGGAATTAAGCTACAGGAATTCCTTTGTTGAAAAAAACCGGCACTTTATACTGAGCGCGGTTTTTAACCTTAAAAAGGATGAATATAAGAACATTGCGGAAAAAATGGATTTTCACGTTGATTACAGGAAAAGATGCCATCCCCCGCTCACTGAGCCCAGTGCGGGCAGCACATTCCGTAACCCGGAAGAGGGTGTTTACGTTGGATGTTTATTTGAGGAACTGGGGGCAAAATCCTGGAAAGAAGGCGGGGCCGCGGTTTCCGAAAAACATTGCAATTTTATAATCAACGCGGGGAATGCCGCTTCCATTGACGTTTCAAGGCTGATGCACAGGATGCACAGGCGGGTGAGGGAAGAATTCGGGTATGATTTAATAGCTGAGATAAGGTATGTGGGCTCGCCCACGCAGGAAGAAGAAGAAATATGGTCACAATTCACGGTGCGTTAAAAATAGGGGTACTGTGCGGCGGGATGTCGAGCGAGAGGGAGATTTCCCTGCGCTCGGGCGGGAATTGCCTTGAGGCCCTGAAGCGGTTAGGGTATAAAAACGCCTGTATTATTGACGTTGGCAGGGACATAGCAAAAACCCTTTCAGACAGGGGAATAGAGCTGGCATTTATTGCGCTGCACGGCAGGTACGGGGAAGATGGCTGTATCCAGGGACTGCTGGAAATTCTCGGCATTCCCTATACAGGCTGCGGGGTAAAAGCCAGCGCTGTGTGCATGGACAAGGAATTTACCAAAACAATGGCGCAGGGCCGGGGCATACCGGTTATTCCCTCACTGGAGAGGGTAACTGAATACCCTGTGATGGTAAAGCCTTCCTGTGAGGGCTCAAGCATTGGAATGACAAAGGTAAATAACCAGGAAGAGCTGGACAACGCCGTAAAAGAAGCCAAAAAATACGGTACGGGAATAATTATGGAAAAATTTCTCGAAGGCAAGTCAATCACTGTAGGAGTCCTGGATATTGACGGGAAAGCAACCCCCACCCCAATACTGGAATTGAGGTCAAAAACCGGGTGGTATGATTATGAGGCCAAGTATACAAAAGGTTTAACGGAATTCATCCTGCCCGCCGACATCAATGCCGGGCTGACAAAAAAGATACAGGAGCTCGCCCTGAAGGCGCACCTGGCGGTCGAGGCCCGGGGAATGAGCAGGGTGGACTTTATTGTAAGTGATGACACCCCTTACCTGCTGGAAATAAACACAATACCCGGAATGACCGACCTGAGCGACCTGCCCGCACAGGCAAAAGCTATGGGCATTGAGTATGACCGGCTTGTGGAAATAATTCTGAAAAGCGCTTCTTAATTATGTAATACGAATGAGCTTTCAAAGTATGACTTTCGGAGGCAACGGGCTGACTTTCAGTCACCCCTGAAAGCCTCTTTCAGTCATACTTTGACGCTCCCGCTTCGCCCACCTGCGTTGCAATCAAGTTAGCACTTGATTGCAACTTGATATAAGTTTTCCTGTTTTTGAATTCGGTTCTTTTTCCTTCATTCCATTGATTTACGGGCCTTACATAGCCCACTACCCTTGAGTAGACTTCACACTCAGAGCCGCATTTCGGGCACTCAAAGTGTTCGCCTTCAAGGTATCCATGGCTTGAACAGGTGCTGAATGTCGGGGTAAACGTAAAATACGGCAGATGGTAATTCGTACATATCTTTCTAACAAGTGTTTTGAGTATTTCAGCATCGTGAATCCTCTCCCCGGCAAAAATATGCACTACCGTACCGCCTGTATATTTGGTCTGGAGGTTATCCTGATGGTCGAGCACTTCAAAAATATCATCAGTATAATTTACGGGAAGCTGTGAGGAGTTTGTGTAGTAAGGTTTAGCCCCTTTTGCGTAGTACTCGTGGTCGTTTGCGCATTTTATCGAGACAAGGGTTTCCTTATCCAGTTTTGCGAGCCTGTATGACGTGCCCTCAGCCGGGGTTGCCTCGAGGTTGTAATTATTGCCGGTTTCCCGCTGGAACTCAATCATTTTGTTCCTCATAAAGTCCATAACCTCAAGAGCGAGCGCTTTTCCTTCATCTGAGGCTATGTCCCCGTCTATGAGGTTAAGGCATGCTTCGTTCATGCCGATGAGCCCGATGGTTGAAAAGTGGTTTTTCCAGTAGACTCCGTATCTTGCTTTTATATCCCTTAAATAGAACTTTGCGTAAGGGTAAAGCCCTTTATCCGTGAACTTTTCGAGCACTTTTCTCTTTATTTCAAGGCTGTTCCTGGCCAGAGCCATTTTTCCCCCAATCATTTCGAAGAATTCCTGTTTATTTTTTGCGAGAAAAGCCATTCTGGGCAGGTTTATCGTAACAACGCCTACCGAGCCTGTTAGGGGATTTGAGCCGAACAAGCCCCCGCCCCTTTGCTCGAGTTCCCTGTTGTCTATTCGCAGCCTGCAGCACATTGACCTTGCGTCTTCCGGGTTCAGGTCCGAATTTATGAAGTTTGAGAAGTAGGGTATGCCGTATTTGGCGGACATTTCCCACAGTCCCTTTAAATTCGGGTTATTCCAGTCAAAATCCTTTGTTATATTGTAGGTAGGAATCGGGAAGGTAAAGACCCTGCCGCTGTTATCGCCTGCCATCATTATTTCGAAGAATACCCTGTTGATAAGGTCCATTTCAGGCTGGAATTCGCCATAGGTTTCCTCCCGGGGCTCGCCGCCGATAATTACGTTCTGGTCTGCATAATAGCCCGGTACCGTTAAGTCCATGGTTATATTGGTAAACGGGGTCTGAAAACCTGTTCTCGTGGGCACGTTCAGGTTAAACACAAATTCCTGCATGGCCTGTTTTACCTGGTGGTAATCAAGCCCGTCATACCTCACAAACGGCGCGAGCAGGGTGTCGAAGTTTGAGAAAGCCTGGGCTCCTGCTGATTCGCCCTGAAGCGTATACAGGAAATTAACCATTTGCCCGAGCGCTGTTCTAAAATGTTTTGCGGGCGCGCTCTCAATTTTGCCCTGAACACCCCTGAATCCTTCAAGCAGCAGGTCTTTTAAGTCCCAGCCAACGCAATAAACCGAAAGGATATTCAGGTCATGTATGTGTATGTCGCCATTTGTGTGGGCATTCCTTATTTCAGGGGAATAAATTTTGTTAAGCCAGTAGTTTTTGCTGACTTTTGAGGAAATATAGTTATTTAAGCCCTGTATTGAGTAAGACATGTTTGAGTTTTCGTTTACCTGCCAGTCAAGTTTATCCAGGTATTCATCAACCAGGTCAATATTAGCGCTTTTCAGAAACTCCCTGATTTTGGCATGCTGCTCCCGGTAGATTACATATGCTTTTGCGGTCTTTTTATATTCAGAGGAGAGCAGCACTTCCTCTACCATGTCCTGTACTTCTTCAATAGTCGGGGCTTTAAAATTTGATTGCTTTTGCCCAATCAGTCTTTTCGTGAGCTCAAGAACTTTTGAGCCCAGGCCTTCCGCAACGCTCTTATCAAACTCTTTTGTCGCGTTTGCCGCCTTTTCAATGGCGTTTGTGATTTTGCTTGAGTCAAACCGGACGACTTTACCGTCGCGTTTTAAAATTTTGTCCATATATATTCTCCTGTCTCGAGGTAACCTTACCAAATCAAGCATTCCGGCTTTTACGGCTGCGGACCAGCGCGGGATTTTCACCCTTCTTTCCTTAATTTAGTATTCAAATAAATTAATACTCAAATAATTTTAGTATTTAGATAGTATACCTGTTTTCTTATATTGGCAAGTAAAATTTTTCAAGCCGGGTTATTATATTTGACCCAACTTACTACTTAAGTATTTGTTCAAGAAATTCCTGCTTTAATATTTTTCGAAAAAATTTTTTATTTCCGGATTTCTTTTTTAGAGCACAATAGTTTAAATTAATTATGGCCTAAAAGTTTGAAAAACCCGGCAAGACCAGCAACCCTCTGCTGCTCGCCGGAAACCAGGTTTTTAACCGTAAAGGTATTTGTCCTTAATTCCTCCTCGCCCAGAATCAGGGCGTACTTAGCGCCTGATTTAGACGCTTTTTCAAGCTGCTTGGAGAACTTTCTGCCTGAAAAGTCCAAATCAGCCGAAAACCCGAGCTTCCTTACTTCAAAAGCATTCTTCAGGGCCTCCTTTAAGCTGTCAGATACTATAAAAATATCTAAAGGCTTGCCCTCGGGGGGGGCAATAAGGCTGATAATCCTTTCCATACCGATTGCCCAGCCAACCGCAGGGGTATCAGGCCCTCCAAGCATTGACACGAGCGGGTCATACCTGCCGCCGCCGCAAACAGCATTTTGCGAGCCGAGCTCATTGCAGGTTATTTCAAACACGGTGCGGTTATAGTAATCAAGCCCCCTGACAAGCCTTTTATTGATTTTATAAGAAGTAATATTTAAAACCTCAAGGTATTCCCGCAACTCCCTAAAATGTTCTTTGCAGGGCTCACATATTAAATCCCCGCATATGACCTGCTCAATTCCGGGAGAAGCAAGCAGTCCGATACACTTTTCATTCTTGCAGTCAAGTATTCTGAGCGGGTTTCTTTCATACCTTAACCGGCAATCAACGCAAAATTCACTCAATTTCGGGGCTATAGCCTGTTTTAACCTGTTTTTATACTCGTTCCTGCATCCGGGACAACCAATATTGTTCAGCTCAAGCATTAGGTTATCCAGGCCAAATTCACTCAGTACCTGCATTGCAAGCTGTATAACCTCAGCATCGGCAGACGGGCCCGAAACCCCGAATAATTCCACGCCCAACTGATGGAACTGCCGTTGCCGCCCGGCCTGGGGCCTTTCATAGCGGAACATCGGGCCTTTGTACCATAACTTTAAAGGGCTGGGCAGCCTGTGCATTCCGTGCTCAATAAATGCCCTGACCACTCCTGCGGTGTTTTCCGGCCTCAAAGCCAGGCTCCTGCCCTTTTGTTCAAAGGTGTACATCTCTTTTGCGACAATATCGGTAGAATCACCCACACCCCGGGCAAAAAGCTCGGTTGCCTCAAATATGGGGGTTCGTATTTCCTTATAATTGGCGTCTTCAAGTATTTTTTTCGATACCTGCTCAATATACTGCCATATATGGGATTCATACGGAAGTATATCTTTTGTTCCTTTTTGAGCCCGGTATGTCATAACTTAAATCTCTCTTCTGCCTTCTAGTGCCCGAGCAAGGGTTACTTCATCGGCATATTCAAGGTCAGCGCCCACAGGAAGGCCAAATGCAATTCTGGAAACCTTAACCCCAAGAGGTTTAATAATTTTAGCCAGGTACATACTCGTTGCTTCACCCTCAACTGACGGGCTCAGGGCAAGTATAATTTCCTTTATATCCTCATCCTGCAAACGTTCAATCAGTTCCTTTATCCGCAAATCTTCGGGAGTTATGCCGTCCAGCGGCGAAATAAGCCCTTGCAGCACATGGTATGAACCTTTATACTCCCTTGTTCTTTCAAGAGCTATCAAATCCCTTGTTTCAGCCACTATACATATTACGGACTTGTCCCTTGAGGTGTTAGAGCAGATTTCACAGGGATTTTCACTGGACATGTTAAAGCATTGCCTGCAATACTTGATTTTTTCCTTGGCATCAAGTATTGCATCGCTGAATTTCCGGACATCGCCCTGTGTCATTTTCAGTATATGAAAAGCCATTCTCTGGGCTGATTTTGGACCAATGCCGGGCAGCTTCTGGAATTCCTCAACGAGCCTGGCCAGGGGTTTTGTGTAGTTCATAAATCAGAATAACCCCGG
Source organism: Candidatus Gastranaerophilales bacterium (assembly GCA_028277195.1). Classification (GTDB taxonomy): domain Bacteria; phylum Cyanobacteriota; class Vampirovibrionia; order Gastranaerophilales; family UBA9971; genus JANQGS01. The sequence goes on along the minus strand of JANQGS010000180.1, from coordinate 6,098 downwards.
AATATTTATGGGCAGGCCTCCTGTCATTGAGCCCATTTTTCTCTCTACAGCTTCGGCGGCCTTTTTATTTGCATTCTGGAGCGCATTCAATATCAAGTCCTCAAGCATTTCAACAGTCTCTTCATCAACGCTTGAAGGGTCTTCAGGGTTTATGGCCTCGGGTTTTATTTTTATGGAGCGGATTTCATTTTTGGCATTGGATGTAACGCTAATCACACCGCTGCCTGCTTCGCCCGTTATTTCGGTATTTTCCAGTTCCTCCTGGGCGTCGGCCATTTTTTTCTGCATTTGCTGGGCCTGTTTCATCATTTGCTGTATGTTAAAGCCTTTCAATATTTATTCTCCTCTTTTCCTTAATTTTATTATACTCAAAATATACAGGGCAAGTTTGAAAAATTTGCTGATAATGAACAATTTACGTTAAAATATGAAAATATGTGCAATGACCTTATACAAAAAGACTTAAAGTACATCTGGCACCCCTTTACCCAGATGAAAGACTATGAAACCGATGCCCCGCTTGTCATAGACAGAGGGGAAGGTGTCTATATATGGGATATAAACGGGAATAAGTATATTGACGGCATTTCCTCCTGGTGGGTAAACACCCTGGGGCATTGCCATCCAGGGCTTAATGAGGCAATAAAAAGGCAGCTTGACAAGATTGAGCATGTGTTACTGGCGGGATTTTCACACGCACCGGCGATAGAACTTGCCGAAAGACTTGTGCAAATTACCCCGCCTGAATTAACAAGGGTTTTTTATTCTGATAATGGCTCAACGGCTGTAGAAGTTGCCCTGAAAATGGCTTTTCAGTACTGCCGGCAAACAGGCCGGCCCCGGAAAACAAAATTTATTGCCCTGAAAAATTCCTACCACGGGGATACCCTGGGTTCTGTATCCGTGGGGGGCGTGGATGTTTACCATAAAATTTACAAACCTCTTTTATTCGAGATTTTCCAGGCGGAATCCCCATTTCGCAACCCCGGATTTACAGGTTCAGTGGAAAAAATCCTTAAAAAACACGCTCATGAGGTAGCGGGTATTATAATTGAGCCGCTGGTGCAGGCCGCGGGGGGAATGCTCATGTACCCGGCGCAGTACCTGGCGGAGCTGAAAAATTTATGTGACAAGTACGATGTCTTGCTCATCGATGATGAAGTTGCCATGGGGTTTGGCAGGACCGGCAGGATGTTCGCATTTGAGCATGCCGGCATTATCCCTGATATTATATGCCTTGCAAAAGGCCTGAGCGCGGGCTATTTGCCCATTGCGGCCACAATGGCCACGGATGGGATTTACCGGGCTTTTTATGATGATTATGAAAAGATGAAAACATTTTTCCATGGCCACAGCTTTACCGGAAACCCGCTTGCTGCCGCCGTGGCACTGGAAAACCTTAAAATATTCGAGGAAGAAAAAATCATTGAGGGTTTACAGCCTAAAATTAAATGCTTAAGCAAAAACCTTGAAAAATTCAGGGAACTCGACTGTGTTGGCGATGTAAGGCAAACCGGCATGATTGGCGCCGTTGAAATTGTAAAAAACAGGGAAACAGGGGAAACTTACGGTTTTGAGGAAAGAATAGGCCTGGAGGTATACAGGGAAGCCCTGAAAAGAGGTGCAGTCCTGCGTCCTCTGGGAAACGTGATTTATTTTATGCCTCCTTATGTGATTACAGAGGAGGAAATAGCTATACTGACCGACATCGGGGTGGATTCGCTAAAAAAAGTTTTGGGTTAAGTTATTTCTGATTTTCTAAAATGCAAAATATGTTTCTGATTATTACAATTTCAAAAAAAAGACTTCCTTTTTTTTGAAAAATAGTTGATAATGAAAATACGAAAATAGAAATATATTTTCTGGTTTTCATAAATAAGTGGGTTTGAGTTTTTAAGAAAGGATGTAAAGCTATGAAAAGAAGAAAAAAAGGTTTCACATTACTCGAATTAATGATTGTAGTGGTCATTTTAGGTGTACTGGCTCTACTTGCTGTGCCCGCACTGTTAAATGCGGTGGAGGAGTCAAAAAACTCGGTTGTTTCCGGCAATCTTAGCGCAGCCGCTTCGTCAATCTCCAGCAGGGTAGCGTTGAATAATACCGTAACAGTTGCTAATTTGCTTACAACATTAAACAATAGTGCGACTAACCCTGTTGATGAAGATGAAGATGCCTATGTTTCCGGGGGATGCGGAGCCGGACAGGTGGGTATTACCGATAACGGCGGCGGTTCATACACTCTCGCAGCATGTGATGCTGACGGTGGTACTATAATGACAAAAACAATAATCCCATCTACAGCCGCTACTACCAGTTTCTAGCGCTAAAAACATAAAGTTTGCTTTAAGGCTGCCCCAAAACCACTGGGGCAGCTTTAGCAAGCTCTTGCTCCAAGCGCCCAAGCAGCTCGTTAAAAGCTACCCTGGCAACTATTTCGCCTTTTTTAAAAATATATCCCTCGCCATTAGCCCCGGCAATGCCTATATCAGCATGGCGCGCCTCTCCCGGGCCATTTACAGGACACCCCATAACCGCTATTGTTAAGGGAACGTCTTTAAACCTCTCCTCAACCTGTTTGGCCAGGGTTATTACATCAATTTTGCACCTGCCGCAGGTGGGGCAGCTTATTAAATTAAGTCCACGCTGCCTTAAATTGAGCGCTTTTAGGATTTCCCAGCCTGACAGCACCTCTTCAAGCGGGTCTTCGGTCAATGATACCCTTATGGTGTCCCCGATGCCATCTAAAAGCAGGCTGCCTATGCCTATTGACGATTTTATAACCCCGGGTTTAAAGGTGCCGGCCTCAGTTACCCCAAGATGAAGCGGATAGTCAATTATTTTATGGATTTTACGGTAAGCCTCCACCATTAACCTCACATCGCTCGACTTTAAGGAAACCTTTATAAGGTCAAAGCCAAGTTCCTCAAATATTTTTATATGCCTCAACGCACTCTGTACAAGTCCGTCAGCACTGTACGGCAGGCCTTTTTCAAGAGAGCCCGCATTAACCCCGATTCTTACGGGAATTTGGCGTTCTTTTGCAATCCCGACAACTTTTTGCACATGCTCACGCTTTCCAATGTTGCCCGGGTTGAGGCGTAAGGCGTCTGCGCCCTGTCTTATTGCCTCGATTGCCAGTCTGTAATCAAAGTGTATATCTGCAATAAGGGGTATTTTAATTTGTTTTTTTATTGCACTGATGGCCTCTGCTGCCTCCCTGTCCGGCACAGCAACCCTTATAAGCTCACAGCCCGCATCCTCCAGCTTTTTTATCTGGGCTACCGTGGATTTAACGTCTTTTGTATCAGTGCTGGTCATTGACTGCACTGACACCGGCGCCCCTGAGCCTATGGGTAGGCCTCCTATGTTTATGCTTCGTTTTTTCAATAATGGAACCTGCATTGTAAAATATATAAAACCTCCTCTTTAACTTTATAAACAAGCCTGTGCTCATGGGTTATGCGCCTTGACCACCAGCCGGAGAGCTCATTTCTTAAAGGTTCTGGCTTGCCAATACCGTCAAAGGGTTCTTTTTGAATATCTTCTATTAAATCATTTATTTTTTTGAGGATTTTTTTATCTTTTTCAGCCCAATATAAATAATGCTTTTTTGCTCTTGAAATAAACTTAATCTTCATAATCTTTAATAAGCTCCATATCCTCGAACTCCCCACTCTCATATTCTTTCAGAGCTTCATGAATTTCTTTTGTATTATTTTGAGTGCTTAACAGATAATTGGTTTCCTCCATACCCCGGTAATCTTCAAGTGATAAAACTACGACAGTTTTGCCGTTGCGTCTTGTAATGATTACCCCAAGATGGTTGTCGCAAACGCTGTCCAATGTCTTAGCCAGGTTTGCCCGAAAAGCGGAATATGTCATTGCGTCCATAACCATAATTTATTTTCTCCATTTGTTTTTATTACTTGTACATATTATAGTACAATTTTACGGGTTTTTCCACTTCTATCCAATAGCTTTTTCTAACTCCTCAATATAACGAGCTAACCTGAACAGGGCTTCCTGGCTGTGGAACCTGGATGAGCGCAGGATTCCGCCCGTATGATATCCATTCAACTCACCTTCATTGGATAATTTCTCCAGCGCTATTTCAGTGGTTGAAAAAATAGCCTGCATTGAGTCTCTGCATTCATTAAGCAGTTTCATTTGTTCTTTTTGGTTCATTTTTTGCTCCTTTTTGTTAAATTTGTAAAAGAAAACCTTTCTTATATTAAAGAAATTCTATCTTATATTTAAGAATAAGTCAATAGAAAAAAAATATCCTATAATTATTTAGTTATGATAAAAAATAAATTGTCTGAACTAATGGGGAGAGAAAAATTAAAGATGTCCGAAGTCCAAAGAATGACAGGACTTAGTGAAAGTACGATAAGACGTCTTTACCATAACACTGCGAGTAATATTAGTTTAGATACACTAAATAAGCTCTGTAAAGCACTTGATTGCAAACTTTCAGATATTTTTGAGTATGTTCCTGACGAAGAGCCTTAAAAATTAATTGAGTCTCTGCACTCATTAAGCAGTTTCATCTGTTCCTTTTGGTTCATTTTTTGCTCCTTTATTTTAAAAATAAGTCTAACTATATACTTAGATTTTACAATTATAAACTTAGGTTGTCAACCTTAATTTAAGTTATTATAATTCTATGAATAAAGAATTTAAGCTGGAAGTGGAAAATCTAAGAAATCAGTTAAAATCCTTAACAATCATGGAGGGGCTAACCTTAACTAAGTTAAAAATTCTTATTAATGAAAAATACGATAAAACTGATACTCTGGAAAATTTAACCAACAAGTTAAGGAAAAAAACTATTAAAGTAACCGAATTAGCTGAAATTGTGGATATTTTGGGTTATGAAATCATTTTAAAAAAGAAATTATAAAAGCATAAACTTAATCTTCTTCCGAATTTCTCCGCCATTTACACTATTTTTCCTTAATATTCTTGACATCAAGCTGCATTATACCGCACAATCTTCCTGAGATGTACATCAGTAAACTGGAAATAGATAATTTCAAGTCCTTTGCAAACAGGACGGAAATCCCCTTTTTGGAGGGATTTACAACCGTTTCCGGGCCTAACGGGTCCGGGAAAAGTAATATTATAGACAGTATCCTCTTTAGCCTCGGGCTCTCAACCTCAAAAACATTGAGAGCTGACAGGCTTTTTCACCTTATAAACACCCACAACAAGAAAAACGAGGCGTCCGTCAAAGTTCATTTTTCCAACGGGCTTAGTGTAACAAGGAAAATCAAGAAAGCATCAGGCGGTTATATAAGCAATTACTACCTGAACGACAGGCTATCAACGCTCGGCGACATACACGACGAGCTATCCTCGCATAATATCTCCCCGGGTTGTTACAACGTAATGATGCAGGGCGATGTAACCAACATAATAAACATAAGCGCCAATGAAAGAAGGAAAATAATTGACGAAATTGCGGGCGTGGCTGATTTTGACAGGAGAATAGAACAGGCAAAGCGTGAGCTGGAAACGGTTGAGCAGCGGGTAGAAAAATCAGGTTTAATCCTCGGGGAAATCGACTACAGGCTCTGCCAGCTTGAAGAGGAAAGGGAGCATGCCCTTAAATACAAGGCAGTGAGGGAAGAAAAACAGGAGCTGGAAAACAAACTCCACGTTGTGCGCTACTTTGAGATAAAAAACTCGTTTGAAAGACTGCACGAAAGCATCCTGGACGCCAATAAAAGCAGGAAGGAAGAGGAAAAAAAGCTCGAACAGGTGCTCGAAAAGCTGGGCGAATCCTCTAAAAAGCACGCTGAGCTATCGGAATTAATAAAAAATAAAGGCGAAGATGAACAAATAGAAATAAAAAAGCGGGTAGAAACCTTTAAAGGGCTTATATCAAGGAAGCAAGACAGTATAAGGTTGTCTGAAAAGCAGGAGCAGACTAATTTAAAAAATATTGAAAACATAAAAACCAATATTAAAGAGCTGAAAGAAAAAATAGAAAGCTCTAACCATAATATTGAAGAGAAAAACCTGGAAATAAAAGGTGCAAAAAACAGTATAAACGGGCAAAAACAGGAATTGGAAAGGCTGCTCAACGAGGTTTC
>JANQGS010000151.1 GCA_028277195.1 Candidatus Gastranaerophilales bacterium | reverse complement strand
CTTTAAGTTATGTAAATATTACATAAAATTTTCACTAAATTTTGAACATTTATGTTATAATTTATAGTCTGAAAATCATTTCTGTTTTTACTTAGTTATTAGTGTAGAGGAACTAAATTTTAAAGAAAGGAAAATCTTGATGCTGTAATATATTAGCATCAAAAAGCAGGTTGCATTCTTTAGCTAACTAGTCTCACAAAAATCTTAAAAAATTAAGAATATATTTTTTATGAAATTTTTTAGGGAATTATCCCTGAAAGGAGGAATACTCATGCAGTGCTGGAATAACAGAGTATTAAACAGGCATCTTTCCAACTTGAAAACAAAACAAAGGTATCAGCCATATCTGTTAGACTATTGCCTGAGACAGGCGAAGGACAGGAAAAAATCGCTGGAAGAAATTTTTGATTTAAATAACCAACTGCCTCATTAAATACGAAAATACTCAACTCCCCCCTAACGCTCTAAGCATTGAATTGATGGCCTCTACAGCCATCAATTTTTTTGCTTTATACTGCTCCCAAATTAAATTTCAGATTAGCATACAATTCAATTAATGACCTCACAACAATTTCTTTACTGCCTCAAGTACCCGTTGCGCCTGGAAGGGTTTTACTATAAAATCCTTTGCACCCGACTGTATGGCTTCAATTACCATTGCCTGCTGGCCCATTGCCGAGCACATTACTACTTTTGCGTCCGGGTCTTCCTTCATGATTTCCTTAAGCGCGGTTATTCCGTCCATCTGCGGCATTGTAATGTCCATTGTAACCAAATCGGGCTTTAATTGCTTGTATAAATCACAGGCCTCAACCCCGTTTGCCGCTTCCCCGACGATTTCATAGCCCCCCTGGGTAAGAATATCCTTTAACATCATCCGCATAAAAGCTGCGTCATCCGTAATTAGTATTTTTGGCATTTTATATCTCCTGTTTAAAATTCGGCCTCTTTTTTCCCAATAATTTTTAAATAAAAAGCTCCGCTTAAAGCGTTCAATTTAAGGATTCTGCCTGAACTCCCGCCTGTATCAGCGTTTGCAACGGTCAGACCCATTTCGTTAATAGCATTATACACCGCTTTTACATTCCTGCCGCCAATATTTATAATCTCGGAGTTCTCTTTAAAATTAAAGGCATCTATGCCTCCGGCTATTTTTACCACTAAATTTTCCTTTTTAGCCCCCAGTGACAACATTTTGCCTAATAATGCCGAAACCGCAACATCTGCGTATTTATAGGGTCTTTCATCTTCCTCCGGGTCTTGCAGGATTTTGCTGTCAGGCAGGATTATATGGGCCATTCCCGCCATTCTTGATTTCCTGTCATAAACACCCATGCCTACGCCTGAGCCAAGCCCCGGAGTGGTTAAAACAATCCCGGGAATTGTCGTCAACTCTATTTCACCCATTTTTACCCGTATTTCTCGCATATAAAGCAGCTATCCTCATTCAATATTGGAGATTAAAGATTCAATTTCATTGCTGTTATTAGCTATATCAGCTATTAACAATTCCATGTTTTCACATGTCAGGTTAAACCCGAGGCCTTCAACAGAAGTCATGTCTAATTCATACATTATTCCGTCCGTTCCTATTCCATAGCCAAGTATAAGTGCCAGATAATCGGCAAGGTGAACGATATTAACCAGGTCAGTATCCTCGCAACCTGCTCTTTGTGCTTCTTCAGGGCAATGATGGTATTTTACGGCATCGACCAGTACCTGCGGAAAGCTCCATCTCTCGGCGAGCAACGCCCCTATATGGCAGTGACTCACACCAAGGGTTTTTTCCTCGGCTTTAAAAAACGGGATTTTTTCATTATTTACCGCATTAATAATATTCTTAAAGTCGTTTTCCACGTATTCCTGGAGCGCCAGTTTGCCTATATCCCTCAGCATCCCGGCGGTAAACGCCTGGTCAGGGTCGACATAATCGGTTAATTCCGCTAAATAACGCGAATAAAAAGCGCAACTGATTGAATTTTTCCAGATTTCTCCCGATTTAAGCCCGTATCCCCTTATTTCCCTGTTTAAGGAACTTTTGGAGACTATTGTAAAGACTATTGTTTTAAAGGATTTAAAGCCCAGCCTGGCTATGGCATCATTTACGGTTGAGATTTTCCTGGAAAATCCATATTCCGCTGAATTGCAATACTTTAGCAGTTTTACCGAAAGAGCCTGGTCTGTCCCGATAACCTTTGCCAGTTTATCAATACTTACGTTAAAGTCATCCAGCATTTTGGAAACCTGAATTGCAATATGAAAATTACACGGCAGGTTATCTTCCCGTTCAAGTATGTCATGAATTATTTTCGTCATTTTGCCGTATTTCCAATCATAAGATAAATTATACAAAATTTTTGCGGTATATGATAGTGGCAGTTAAGGACTTCGCCCGTGAAAAAAATCATCGAGCAATTTTTCGATAAAACAATCCCTGTTAACAGGCCCACCTACAAGCAGGTTAAGGGAAGTGGCGGGCTGGTCAATTTTTTCCAGGTCACTCCCGGTTAAATTAAGGTTAACCCCGATGCCGATGACTATTCCGTTTGGTTTATCCCCTCTTGTGGAGGACTGGCTGAGAACCCCGGCAATTTTTTTCCCGTCGACCATCACGTCATTAGGCTTTTTAATTACCGGGTTAACCCCGTAACTCTCAAGCACCCCGCAAATTACCTGTGCCATATAAGGAGTGAGGTTTTCAAGGGAAATATTTTTTAACACTATCGACATATAAACATTTCCGATAATGTCAGAAACCCACTTCCTCTCAAACCTGCCCCTGCCGTCAGTCTGTTTATCCGCAATAATAACCTGCCTGTCCGGAAGGGAAACCAGGTTTTCCATGGCATACGTGTTGGTAGAGGGGATTTGCGGAAAATGCAGGATATTATGCCCCAAGGTAGTTCCTCAAGCTCCTTACGCCCCGGTTGTTCCTGCAAAGCCTTTTTAGCTTGCTTATTGCCCTGTTTTCAATCTGGCGGATTCTCTCCCTTGATACGCCATACCTTGAACCTATTTCCTCAAGGGTCTTTTTATTCCCGTCATCGTCCAGCCCAAAGCGCATAATCAAGACATCCCGCTCCTTCTGGCTCAGCTGGTTAAGGATTTTCCTTATTTCATAAAAGAGGTTTTCCTGGATAACCCTTGTATCCGGGGAGCTAAGGTTATTATCAATAAGGAAATCGCCTATGCGCGTCGAGTCCTCCTTTTTATTCAGCGGCGTTTCAAGGCTTATGGTCGACTGGGCGGATTTCATTACCGCCCTTAGTTTTGAGAGGGAAATCTCAAGCCTCTCGGCTATTTCTTCCTTGGTAGGCTTCCTGTTCAATTCATTTGTAAGGTCATGCGTGGCTTTTTTTATTTTACTGATTGTTTCTATCATATGCACCGGAAGCCTTATTGTCCTTGACTTGTCGGCAATTCCCCTTGTTATTGCCTGCTGTATCCACCAGGTAGCATATGTGCTGAATTTATAACCTTTTGTGTAGTCAAATTTTTCCGCTGCCTTGATTAAACCCAGGTTCCCCTCCTGTATAAGGTCCAGGAATGAAAGCCCCCTGCCTATATATTTTTTCGCGATGCTTACTACCAGGCGCAGGTTGGCGTTAACGAGTTTTTCCTTTGAATCGGTGCAGTTGTATTCCTTTATTTGCCTTGCTACTTCTATTTCCTCCTCAACGCTTAATAAGTGTATCTTCCCTATTTGCTGCAAGTAAATTTTAACGGCATCATCGGTGGAAGAAGACTCCTTTTCAACCCGGGTCGCATCTTCGCTTTCCTCTTCAATGTCAAAGATATCTATATCAAATGATGCATCGTCTTCCACATCATCTTCAAAATTTTCGTTTTCCAATTCCTCAGAATGATTCTCGATTTTTTTTTCAGTCATTTTTTCCCTGGCGGCTTTCATTATATTTCCCCCATAACTATTTTATTATAATTCCGGATAATAATATACTTCATATGTGTGAAATGTTATCATTTATTATCGATTATTTAATATTCTCTGCCTTACTATTTCGTAAATTAATATACTTGAAGCATTAGCCGCGTTAAGGGAATTAACGTTATTTTCCATGGGTATTTTTACCGTAATGTCACAGTGTTTTTTTACCAGCCGGCCAATCCCCCGGTCCTCACCGCCTATCACAACGGCGCAGTTTATATTGTAATCCTGCTCAAAATAATACTTTCCGGCATTTGCGTCAGCCCCTATAATCCAGAAGTTGTTTGATTTAAGTTTTTCTATCGCATAAGAGAGGTTTGGGACCCGGGCGATTTTAACCAGGTCCGTTGTTCCGGCGCTGGCCTTCTCCACTGCCGGGGTGACGGGGGAGGAGTGCCTTTCCGGTATAATTACGCCGTCAACTCCCG
>JANQGS010000046.1 GCA_028277195.1 Candidatus Gastranaerophilales bacterium | reverse complement strand
GGAAATTTTTTCCGCCGAAACCATTGCCGCCAATGTGGCTGAACTGGTAAAGGATGACCCCTTCCTGGGCCAGTACCCTTCAGAGCAAATGGCCAGAGCCGTTAAAAACAGCCTGAGGCTTAAAAATGTGCCGGGAACATATATCATTGATTTTTCCTTCAGGTGGAAAAGCCCTGATGAAGCCCAAAAAATAGCAAGGGCCTATATTGAGTCCTTTATTGAGCACAACACCGATATGAACAGGACATCCGTTTCCCAGATGAAAAACTACATAGAAACACAGCTGGAGCAGTCCGAAACTGAATTAAAAAAAGTCAGGGACCGGATAAAGGAATATAAAAAAGCAAATAAAAGCGTAAATGTAGACCAGGAAGCCATAGCCATAATCCAGCAAATAGCCGTGAGCGAAAACGACCTGGCGGAGATAAAAAAGCAGCTTAATTCCGAAAAAAGAAAGAGCGTTGACCTGTCCGAAAAAATAGGGCTTGACGCTAAAAACGCCGTTATTTCAACCGCTCTCGGGCAAAATGCAAACCTGCAATCACTCCGGAGGGATTTACAGGTTGCACAACAGAAATACGCCGAATTAAACGCCAGGTATACCCCGCTGAACCCCCAAATCATATCTTTAAATGAAACCATAGCCGAAATAAAAAACCAGGCCGAATCACAGGTTAAATTAACCATAGGAAACGCTGTTTTTAACGGGGAGGACTCAATAATAGCCGACCCCGTAAGAACAGAAATGGTTAACCAGCTCGTCCAGAGCCAGTCAATTATTGAATCGCTGGACGCGCAAAAAACCTCGGTGGAAAAAAACCTGGAGGATTTGCGAAACAAGCAGTCCTCGCTGCCGGAAGTCCAGGCAACCCTGCAAGGCCTTATCCAGAACGAGGCAACCCTCTCAACAGTAGTGGAGACCTTAAATACCAAGCTCATAGAAGCAAAAATAAGGGAATCGGAAATAATAAGCAACCTGACAATCATTGACTACCCTTCCCTGCCCGAAAAGCCGAGTTTCCCGACAATTTTACACCTTGTGCTGTTATTTGGTTTTACGGGCACAATACTGGGTATGGCTGTGGTAATAGGAAAACATTTTGTTGAAGATACCGCCCAGGGCTATCATGAAATAGAAGAAATCATAAAAGCCCCCGTTCTGGGGGTTATACCCTGGATTAAGGAGTCGAGTTACAAATTAAGCCCAAAGGATTTTGACTCCGCGTCAATAATTAATATCGTATACCAGAAGATTAATACAATCCTGAAAATCAAGTGCATGAGAAAACAGATTAATATAATAGGTATTACATCAGCTGATTTTGAAAAGAGAAGCTCGGTAATCTCGGCCAATATAGCGAAAAGTTTTGCAAAATCCGGGAATTCAGTACTCATGATTGATGCTGACTTCCGCTCAGGCCGTATTGCAAAGGAGTTTGACATAGATATGGGGGAGAAAAAAGACCTTGCAGATATACTCCTGGACATATCCAATAAAGTAAATGAAAATAAAAGCCGGGAAATCAATGAGGCTGTTTCCTCAGGAATAATAAAGATAGATGAATATAAAAACCTTTTTGTAATCCCGAATAAAAATTATGCTTCCAATCCTTATGAAATAATAAGCATCCCGTTTTTCGCGGATTTAGTGGGGCTTGTAAAGGAGCGTTTTGATTATATTATTATAGACACCCCGCCCCTTCTGGCTGTTTCAGACTCAATAACCATCTCCCAGTATGTTGACGGGTTGATACTGCTGTGCGGGATAAAAACTTCCCGCTCAAACCTTGCGAAAATAGAAAAAATTTGCGGCGAAAACTATATTGATATAATAGGGGCTGTTGCAAGGGATTCCGCAACGGAAATGGATATTCCCGAAAATATGTATATCAGGCAATTAACCGAGAATTTTGAATAGGCGTTTTTATGGCGATATTAACGGTCTTTGCGGGCACTTTTAACCCGATTCATACGGCGCACCTTATTATGGCTGAGTCGGTAAGGGACTTGCCCGAATGCGAAAAAATACTTTTTATACCCTCATATAACCCGCCCCATAAGGAAAATGACCTGGCAAGCGTCCGGCACAGGTTTAACATGGTCAAACTGGCCATTGAGGACAACCCCTGTTTTGAAATTAGTGACATAGAGTTTAAAATAAAGGGCAAATCATATACAATTAATACGCTGAGGGAATTATACGAAAGAACCCCGGATATAAGCGGTAAAATAAAGTTTATAATAGGCTCGGACGCCTATAGCAGCCTCAGTGCCTGGCATAAGAGCGAAGAACTCGGGCAAGTCGCGGACTTTGTGGTTGTTGAGCGCTCAAGAATTAACATTTCATCCTCGGAAATAAGACAGAGAATAAAAAACTCCCAATCCATAAGGTATCTTGTAAATGAAAAAGTCAGGGAATATATCTATGAACACAGGCTATATACGTGACTGGATAAAACACAGGCTTAGCGAGGAGCGCTACCTTCACTCCCTTGGCGCGGAAGAAACCGCCGGGGAGCTTGCCGGAATGTTTTCAGCCGACATTGAAAAAGCCTCGCTGGCCGCGCTGGTTCACGATAACGCAAAAGACATCCCTTACGAGGACATGCTCGAAATTATAAAGGCAAATGATTTCAGGCTGGACGAGGATATAAAAAACAATAAGAAAATTATTCATGCGTATTTAGGGGCATGTCTTGCGGAAAAGGAGTTGAATATCCGTGACAAAGCCGTTCTGGACGCGGTAAAATTCCATACAACAGGCAGGCCGGATATGACCATGCTCGAAAAAGTCGTTTTCCTGGCTGATAAAATCGAAGCAAATACCAGGGACATTGATTTCAGGGAAGAAGTATTGCGTATCCTGGGGAAAACCCGGAATATTAACGCGGCAGTGCTTTTGTGCGTTGACAGGACAATAAGAAGCCTTCTTGACAGAAACCTTGCGATTAACCCGATTACAATAGAAGTCTGGAATTATTATATTAGAACAGCTGAAGCAAAAATGGTATAATAAAATGCTTGTAAATTTTTAAAACTATATTGTTTTTATATATATAAGATGTAAAAAATATAGGAACAAAAATAATGTCAATACCGGAAATTCGGCGACAAGAAATAACACAAAGGACAAACCGGAGAAACAGGGACGTAGAAGCTCACGAGGACGCTCATGAAAGAGCGGCAGGTCCTTATGCTACCGGTAAGACAATAAATTTTGGAACTGACCGGCTGGGGAATCCTTTTGCAACAGGAGGCCATGTAAGAATAATAATGCCCCCTAAAGTTACGTTTAAATCCTCCATGTCGCAGATACAGCAGGCTGAGGAGCATGCAAAAACAGTCGCGGCAGCGGCTATCGCCCCCTTAACCCTGGGAGGTGAGGCAGGGAGACTCTCAGCAGCGGACAAGGCGGTGTATGCACAGGCAAATGCGGCATTCTCAAAAGCAAATGATGCAAAATCCCGGAAACTTTCCCTGAGAGCATAATTTTTTGAGCTAAAATTTAATATAATGCGGAAAGCAAAAATATTTGGCTACCCCGTAGCTGTCCTGCCTGTAATCTAACGTTTTAATTTTGCTATTACCAATATAGGACAATTTGGCTAGTTTATAATACCTAATTTTTGTTTATTTTAAAGAATTTTTTCAAAAGGGTATTGCGCTTTTTTATAAAATCAGTATAATTAAGGTGTTTAGATAGAAGGAGGAACTTATGAACAAAGAAGAATTAGTAAAGGAAATCGCTAAGAAAACCAGAATGCCCCAAAAACAGGTTGCTGAAGTCATTTCTTTAATGATTGATTCAATTGAAAAAACAGTTGCAAAAGGAAAAAGAGTAACCTTAGTAGGATTTGGAACTTTTGAATCTCGCAAGAGAGCAGCAAGAACCGGCAGAAACCCACAAACCGGTGCTGAAATTCAAATTCCTGCTAAAACAGTTCCAGCATTCTCTGCAGGAAAGAAATTTAAGGAAATCGTCAGCAAATAGCATGAAACATTAGCGTTAAATAAGATTTCTTTTGCAAATCTTTAAAGAAAGAGGCCTGGCAGGTCTCTTTCTTACTTATTTATTTGCGATATTTTTTGCTATACTATTGATGTCTGATTGGATTTTAGTTGAGAATTTGAAAAAATCGAGGTTCTTGACTACATTGTTTTTTGCTATACGATTAAACTGACTATTTTTATATTTATGAAGAGGTAAATAATGGCTAAAAAATATAGCGAGCGTGTTATACCACCAGGTTTAAGAGCATCACGCCTTGATCAGATGCCTGACTTAACCGAAATCCAGAAAAAATCGTTTGAATGGTTTTTAAAAGAGGGACTAAAAGAAGAATTACTTGCATTTTCGCCGATAAAAGACTATACTGGCAGGCTGGAATTGCATTTCCTGCCAACATACAGGTTTGACGACCCGAAATATACGGTTGAGGAAGCCAGGCTGCATGACGCCAGCTACACAAAAAAATTATATATATTAATGAGGCTGGTTAACCGAGATACCGGGGAAATTAAGGAACAGGAAGTTTATATTGGCGATATACCAATGATGACCGACAGGGGTACATTTATTGTTAACGGCGCTGAAAGGGTTATCGTTAGCCAGATAGTCCGCTCTCCCGGCATATATTATAAAAGGGACGTGGCCCCTACCGGAAAACGCCTGTATAATGCAACATTAATTCCCAATAGAGGGGCATGGCTGAAAATAGAAACAGATATTAATGATGTAATATATGTAAAGATTGATAAAAACAGGAAAATCCTCGTAACGGCATTTCTTAAAGCCCTGGGCATAGGCCTTGCGGAAATGACCTCCATGTTCAGGCATGGTGAATTCCTGAAAAAAACAATTGACAAGGATACGACCGAAACCACAGATGAGGCGCTAATAGAGGTTTACAAGAAATTAAGGCCCGGTGACCCGGCCAGCGCAAGCGGCGGTAAGTCAATCATTGACAGCAGGTTCTTTGACGACAAACGCTACGACCTGGGCAGGGTAGGACGCTATAAATTAAACAAAAAATTAGGGCTTAACCTGGCTGAAACAAAGAGAACACTTACTGTACAGGATATTACAGCCTCTGTTGAATACCTCATAAACCTTACATACGACGAGGGAAGCGTGGACGATATAGACCATCTCGGCAACAGAAGGATAAGGTCGGTCGGGGAACTCCTGCAAAATCAGTTCAGGATAGGTTTAACAAGGCTGGAGCGAATTGTAAGAGAAAGAATGACACTCCAGGACGCTGAAACCCTTACCCCTATAAACCTTTTAAACACAAAACCCTTAATAGCAGCCATCAAGGAGTTTTTCGGTTCATCACAATTGTCACAGTTCATGGACCAGACCAACCCGCTTGCTGAATTAACCCATAAAAGAAGGTTATCAGCCCTCGGCCCCGGAGGTCTTGCAAGGGAGAGAGCCGGTTTTGCGGTTCGTGACATCCATCCCAGCCACTATGGAAGGATATGCCCCGTAGAAACCCCGGAAGGGCCTAATGCGGGCTTGATAGGCAGCTTAAGTACATACGCAAGGGTAAATGATTACGGTTTCATTGAAACACCTTACTATGTAGTTAAAGACGGGGTTGTAACAGATGAAATCCACTACCTGAGCGCTGATGAGGAGGACGACTTCCGTGTAGCGCCCGGTGATGTACCGATTAACAACAGCGGGAAAATTACCGCCGAAATGGTGCCGATACGATACAGAAGCGAATTTACGCTCGGGGAGTCAACTAAAGTTGACTATGTCGGCGTATCCCCAATACAGATAGTATCAATCGGAACGTCATTAATCCCGTTCCTTGAGCATGACGATGCCAACAGGGCGCTCATGGGCTCAAACATGCAGCGCCAGGCCGTTCCGCTCATGTCCCCGGTAAAGCCGGTCGTGGGAACGGGCATTGAAAAAAGGGCCGCGAGGGACTCCGGCATGGTTGTTGTCGCCGAGCAGGACGGCACAGTTGATTATGTGAGCGGTGACGAGATAAAAATAAAGGACGATACGGGAAAAATTCACAAGTACTCCCTTATGAAATTCGTAAGAAGCAACCAGGATACCTGCTTAAACCAGAAACCAATCGTGGAATCCGGTGACAAAATAAAAAAAGGCGACTCTATAGCTGACGGAGCATCCACTAACTGTGGGGAACTCGCCCTGGGCAAGAATGTACTCGTCGCGTTTATGCCGTGGGAAGGCTATAACTTTGAGGATGCTATTCTTATCAGCGACAGGCTTGTCCATGATGACGTTTTCACCAGTATACACATTGAGAAACTCGAAATAGACGTAAGGGCTACCAAGTTGGGCCCTGAGGAAATAACCCGGGAAATCCCGAATGTAAGCGAGGACAGCCTCAGACACCTTGATGAACGGGGAATAGTAAGGATAGGCGCGCGGGTTTATGCTGATGACATACTCGTGGGCAAGATTACCCCCAAGGGAGAATCCGAACATCCCCCTGAGGAAAAGCTGTTAAGGGCTATATTTGCTGAAAAGGCAAGGGATGTAAAGGATAACAGCCTTAGAGTCCCGCATGGGGAAGGCGGACGTGTCATTGACGTTAAGGTGTTTGACAGGGAGAAAGGCGATGAGTTGCCTCCCGGTGCAAATACCGTAATACGGGTTTATATTGCCCAGAAGCGCAAAATCAGCGTTGGGGACAAAATAGCCGGAAGGCACGGGAATAAGGGCATTATCTCCAAAGTGCTCCCAAAGGAAGACATGCCGTTTTTACCTGACGGGACACCGGTTGATATAGTGCTCAACCCGCTTGGAGTGCCGAGCCGTATGAATGTTGGCCAGACATATGAAACATTGCTCGGGCTGGCAACCTATTTAACGGGCACTTTTTACGAAATTCCGCCGTTTGACGAAAGGAGCGGGGAAGAAGCCTCCAAAATCAGCACATCGGATGAGCTGGATAAAGGCATTGAACAAACCGGTTATAACTGGGTTATGCCCACGGGAAAAGTTACGCTCTACGACGGCAGGACGGGAGAACCGTTTGATAACCCTGTTTCAGTAGGGCTTTCATACCTGATGAAGCTGGTTCACCTTGTAGATGACAAGATTCACGCCAGGAGCACGGGCCCTTACAGCCTTGTAACCCAGCAACCGCTCGGCGGTAAGGCCCAGTTCGGAGGCCAGCGCTTCGGGGAAATGGAAGTGTGGGCACTGGAAGCGTATGGCGCAGCTTATACCCTCCAGGAAATGCTTACAACCAAGTCCGATGACGTAAATGGCCGGAGCAGGGCTTATGAGTCGATAGTAAAAGGTGAAAATCTCCACAGGCCGGGAATACCTGAGTCATTCAAGGTTCTGGTCCGTGAGTTGCAGAGCATAGGGCTTGACATAACAGTAGCAAAACGAGGAGGAATGGAAGTTGACCTTATGAGCGACACTGACGAAATCAAGAAGGCAGTGCCAAAGCGTACACTTAGCGATGTTGATTCAGAATTGTTAAACATAAACTTTTTCCAGACACCAGGAAGTATATCAGAATAGGAGTAACAAAATTGTCCACAAGTATTGATTATTTTGACTATATAAAAATAGGCATAGCTTCACCTGAGCGGATTTTAAAGTGGTCTTACGGTGAGGTTACAAAGCCGGAAACTATTAATTACCGCACATTAAAGCCCGAGCGTGACGGATTGTTCTGCGAGAAGATTTTTGGGCCGTCAAAAGACTGGGAATGCTACTGCGGTAAGTATAAAAGAGTAAGACATAAAGGCATAATCTGTGAGCGCTGCGGGGTTGAAGTTACCGACAGCAAGGTAAGACGTCATAGAATGGGTCATATCCAGCTTGCCGCCCCCGTATCGCATATATGGTTCTTAAAGGGAATACCTAGCTATCTGGGGCTTATACTGGACAATTCTTTAAGGGACCTTGAGCAGGTAATTTACTTTAACAGCTACATAGTTATTGAACCGGGCGAGTCCAATTACAAGAAAGGCCAGCTTATTTCCGAAGAGGAATATGAAGAATACGTGCTGGAACAGGAAGAAACATCCCTGGAAGTCGGTATTGGCGCTGAGGCAATCAAAAAGCTGCTTTCAGAAATTAATATGAATGAGCTGATAGAGTCATTGCGGAATGAACTGGCGTCAGTCGGCAGTTCTGTCCAGAAAAAAGCTAAAATTATCAAGAGGCTGAGAATTGTTGAGTCCCTTGTGGCGAGCAATACAGACCCAACATCAATGATTATGGACGTATTGCCTGTAACTCCCCCGGACTTGCGGCCAATGGTGCAGCTTGACGGGGGCAGGTTCGCCACAAGCGACCTCAATGACCTTTACAGAAGGGTTATTAACAGGAATAACCGCTTAATGCGCCTGATTGAAATGGGCGCTCCTGAAATAATTGTCAGGAACGAAAAAAGAATGTTGCAGGAGGCGGTTGACGCCCTGATAGACAACGGAAGAAGGGGCAGAACCGTTATAGGCCCCAATAACAGGCCGCTTAAATCATTGAGCAATATAATTGAGGGAAAACAGGGCCGCTTCAGGCAGAACCTGCTCGGGAAAAGGGTTGACTACTCAGGAAGAAGCGTTATTGTGGTCGGGCCGCAGTTAAAGCTGCACCAGTGCGGTTTGCCCAAGGAAATGGCGGTTGAGCTGTTCAAACCCTTTGTGGTAAACAAATTGATTGAAAGAGGGATTGTACAGAACATAAAATCAGCTAAAAAGAAAATTGAGCGTTCTGAAAATATTGTATGGGATGTGCTTGAAGAGGTGATTGAAGGGCACCCGCTACTGCTTAACCGTGCCCCGACCCTTCACAGGCTCGGTATCCAGGCTTTTGAGCCTGTACTGGTGGAAGGACGGGCAATTCAGCTGCACCCGCTGGTATGCTCGGCCTTTAACGCTGACTTTGACGGCGACCAGATGGCTGTACACGTACCCCTGTCTATTGAGGCGCAAACAGAAGCCAGGATGCTTATGCTCGCGCCCAACAATATACTCCTGCCCGCGACGGGAAGGCCTGTTATAACGCCTTCACAGGACATGGTGCTCGGGGTTTATTACCTGACCATTGATACTGACGAGGGTAAAGAGCCGGAAAAATCCTTCCTTAACTTTGATGATGCGATTACAGCATTTGAAGCCGGCATTATCAGCATTCACACAAAAGTTATGGTCAAGGAAACAAGCGGGAAAAGGATTAACACCACTCCCGGCAGGATTATATTCAACCAGGCCGTAAGGGAAGCGATAAGTGACCAGAAAAGAACACTGGAATTCATAAATAAAGTGGTTGACAAAAAAGGACTGAACAGGCTGTTATCACAAGTATACACTGAGTACGGGACTTCAAAAACAGCTTTCCTGGCTGACCGCTTGAAAACAATGGGCTTTAAGTACGCCACAAAAGCAGGCACAACTATTTCCATAAACGACCTCGACGTGCCCGCAGTGAAAAAAGACCTTCTCGGAAACGCGGAAGACCAGCTTGACAAATCAATGAACCGCTACCTTAAGGGTGAAATAACCGAAGTTGAAAGGTATACAAAGGTTATTGACACCTGGAGCGAAACAACTGAAAGGCTTACCCAGAGTGTTGTCGATAACTTCAAGAAAACCAACCCCGTATACATGATGGCGTTCTCGGGCGCAAGAGGTAACATAAGCCAGGTGAGCCAGCTTGTCGGAATGCGCGGGTTGATGGCTGACGCGCAGGGCCAGATTATTGACCTTCCTATTAAATCCAATTTTACGGAGGGTTTAAGCGTAACCGAGTATATAATTTCCAGTTACGGGGCAAGAAAAGGGCTGGTTGATACCGCTCTTAAGACTGCTGACTCGGGATATCTCACCAGAAGGCTGGTTGACGTGGGCCAGGACGTGATAATTTCTGATAAAGACTGTGGGACCGAAAAGGGCATTGAAATAAAAGCTATTTCCGATACGGAAAAAGAGATTGTATCACTCTCGGAGAGGTTGGTGGGAAGAACCGTTGCCGAGGACATAAAAGATAAGGACGCCAATGTGGTAATCCCGAAATCCACCACATTATCAAAATCAGAATTGCAGATAATAACTGAGCTGGGCATAAATAAAATTAAAATCCGCTCGCCATTGACCTGTGAAATAGAGCATGGAATATGCCAGGCATGCTATGGCTGGTCACTTACAAATAATAAGCCGGTTGATATAGGCGAGGCAATAGGAATTATCGCGGCGCAGAGTATTGGCGAACCCGGAACGCAGCTTACCATGAGAACATTCCACACCGGCGGCGTGTTC
>JANQGS010000237.1 GCA_028277195.1 Candidatus Gastranaerophilales bacterium | reverse complement strand
TCCTTTCCAATTTTTTTCCGTTTTTTCCAATTCGTCTCAAATTGAAAAAACAGCCTCAATCCCGCACAGGTTATAGATTTATGCCAGCTTTCCAAAATCTATAATTGGAAAAAACCTATACTATACCTATAAAAAACCCTTCGACATATTAGTCGAAGGACTTAGTTTTGAAAAAAACTGGGCGTTGAGAGACTCGAACTCCCGGCATCTTCGGTGTAAGCGAAGCGCTCTACCAACTGAGCTAAACGCCCTGGCAAAGCAATTGTAGAATTAAATTATCACGCAAATAACTGCCCGTCAATATTATTTATTTTGATAACCGTCAACAAAACCGTCTTCCCTGTATAAGGATGCCCTGACTATCTTATGCCCGTCCATGCTCTCTACTTTCATTGTTATATCGCTTGCCCTGATTTCATCCCCGATTTCAGGCTCACGGCCGATTTGGCCAAAAATAAGCCCGCCGACAGTCTGGAATTCCTCTATAGGCAAATCAAGGTTAAATCTCTCGTTTAAATCCTCTATGTTCATTTTTGAGTATACACTGAGCGTGTTATCGTCAACCTGGATAACTTCCGGTATCTGAACATCATACTCATCCCATATTTCACCGACGATTTCCTCTAAAATATCCTCCACTGTAACTATCCCGGCAACTCCGCCATGTTCATCAACAACAATGGATATTTGTGCCTTTTGGATAATAAAGTCATTTAAAAGCCTGCTGATTGGCTTGTTTTCAGGCACAATGGTAACTTCTCTCGTAAGCTCCCTGATGTCAATATTATTCTTGTCATCACAATTTTTAATTATTTTTAATATATCTTTTGCGTTAACTATACCCAGAATATCGTCAATGTCCTCCTCATAAACAGGAATCCTTGTATGGCCCGATGAAATAATCAGGTCAATGAGCTCATCAACCTTGCTGTCAGCGCTTATGAAATGAACATCAGTCCTGGGCACCATAATTTCATTAACAACCGTATCAGTAAAATCAAAAAACCTCGAGAGCATTTTGGCTTCTATAGGGGTAAGTATCTCGTTTTGCTTGCCTTCCTCTATAATCTTGTCAAATTTTTCCTGCCAGTCCTCCTCAAAATCGTTTGCCTGCACCTCAATGGTAATATGAGAAACGTTTTTGATTTTTTCCTTTAGCTTTGCCTCAAGTTTATCAGCTATATCGTCCGCATCCTTAACCTGGATTTCCGGGTCAACCTCTATCTCAAGGTTTATTATCAAACCGGAAGGCCCCATATCCATTGTCTTTAAGCCAATAACCCTTGAGATGCCCGAGGTTGTCTTGGCAATTTCCTTGATATTCTCTTCTGTATCAGGCTTTGCCGACATGCCGGTGAGAAAATTTACATTATACTTCAAAAGGTAAATCGCAAGGGCAAAAAGCAAAAGCCCGATAATAACTGAAGCTATTGCATCAGGTATATGGGCATAGGATACATCCACAAAGAATTTTGAAATAGTCAGGGCGATTAATGCAGTGACAACGCCGGCTAAAGCCGCCGTCTCCTCGTACCATACAAACTTGGTAGTAGGGCTTTTAATGCTCCCGATGTATTTTATGGATTTTAAAAATGCGTCAACATTACCCTTTGTATTGACTTCCGCCTCGTCCGTAACAGCATGGCTTGCGCTGAAAACAGCCCATATCTCAAACATTATGCTTACTATGAGCGTTACGGCAATCAGATTGTAATTATCCAGGAGCTCATTTACATCGTTGCTATGGTAAAATAGCTTGTTTCCGCCGCTATATAAAGAAACGGCAGTACCTATGAGCAGGAATGCCGACGCAAAAAGTGCCCATATATTTGCTTCCAGTCCGTATCCGAACGGGTGGAACTTATCCGCGGGTTTTTGCCCTCTTTTTAAGCCTATAATCAAACAAAGGCTGTTAAAAGCATCCGCCGCGGAATGGATTGCTTCAGAAAGCATTGCGGAGCTTTTACTGAAGAGCCAGCATATAAACTTGATTGCGGAAATCGCAAGGTTAGCAAACAATGCTCTCCATACGGCTTTTTCCTTTATAAAATAGGAGCTTTCAGGCTCAGGCTGTTTATCTTCAGTTATAATTATCGTATTATGGTTTTGAGTATCTATACTACTATACGGGTCAGACGACATTTTTAATTTTTTTCTCTATACATTATAAACTTAATTATTGGAATACTCCATTCTATATATTAACAGATTTTTATAGTTTCTTATATAATAATACCATCAGTAAATTAACTTAATTTAATAATAAAGAGAGTCATAAGAATATTAGCATATAAATGAATTTTTTAAAGACAATTAATAAATTAATAGAAGGACTACTCTGGCTTTATTTGCCGTTAGTGCTATTTTATTGGATAATCACTCCTGTAAGTTTTTCTCCTGTCCTGGCGCTCAGGGGTTATCTGGCTGTAATTATTGAACCTTTGATTATAGCGCTGGACAATAATTTTAATTTTTCATTTTTTTACGCAGACGAAGATATAAGCTATACTCCCCTCGTGTTAGCGGGACTCGTAGTACTCGCTGCGATTGCAACAATTGTAAACGCTAAAATTCTGGACGTTATTGAAGAAATAGCAATTAAATTTAAGATAAAAATCGATCAAAAAACCTTACAAAGTAAAAAAGAAAAAGAAAAACAAAATTTTCAAGAAGAACTTGCCCGGAATAAAACTATATTTTTAGCCTTAAAAGTCATAAAAGTACAAAAACATGAAGAATACCTGGTAAAAAGTGATGACGGGCCTTTTTCCGCAGGTCTTATTGAATCTTACCAGACTTCCATTGTAAGCCTGGCAAAAAAATTTTCAGGAAAAGAATATACAAAATTTGAAGCCAGCCCTGATGTTTATAATTTTATTTTTACTGACGAGGAAAGATTCCTGCAATACCTTAAATACCTGGACAGGAGAATCAAGGAAATTAACAAGGGGACAGCTGAATTAAACAATGTATTCAATTATGAAATCGCCTGCAGTTGCGGGTATAGTATGGTGACAGCAGAAAAAGACTTTGCCCTCACCGGCAGCATGTTAAAACTTTGCGCTCACGATGAAACATTGATTACAGACACTTTAAAAAATAAACTCCAGGCATTTAATGACAAATTCAATCTAAAATTTCATCCTAAAGGCTTGTATATTTTAAATGAACAGAATGTAGAAGTTCACAAACTTAAAATTAATGAGTAAATGTAAAGCAACCCGGCATGGTGAAAAAATTTTTTATGTAATGTCAAGTAAAAAAATAATTGTAAAAAATAATTCTTAAAATATGCAACTGTTTATTGACTAATTTCATGAATTCATATTATATTTAAATTCCCTGCCGGAGACGTTATACTGCTCCCAAATTAAATTTCGGATTTTTACAGTTAATGCCTGGAGCAGTATAGGCGAAGCGGGAGTGATGAATTTTTGAAAATCCGGCTTTGCC
>JANQGS010000114.1 GCA_028277195.1 Candidatus Gastranaerophilales bacterium | reverse complement strand
TTGCTCGACCTCGTTGAAATGGAAGCAAGAGAACTCCTGAGCTCTTACGAGTTCGACGGCGACAATATCCCGTTCGTACGCGGGTCAGCCCTCAAAGCGCTTGAGGCGGTTACCGCAAATTCGGCTATCAAAAGAGGTGAAAACCCTGACGTCGACAAAATCTGGGAATTAATGGACGCTGTTGACGAGTACGTACCAACCCCTGAAAGGGATGTTGACCAGCCGCTCTTAATGCCGGTTGAAGACGTTTTCTCAATCACAGGCCGCGGTACAGTTGCCACAGGAAGAATTGAGAGAGGAAAAGTCAAGGTTGGCGAGGAAGTCGAAATAGTCGGCTTTACAGAAACCAGGAAAACAGTGTGTACAGGCGTTGAAATGTTCAGAAAATCCCTTGATGAGGGTATAGCCGGCGATAACGTAGGTCTTCTTCTTAGGGGTATTGGCAAGGACGACATTGAAAGGGGCCAGGTAGTCGCAAAACCCGGTTCAATCAAGCCGCATACCAAGTTCAGCGCAAACGTTTACGTTCTGAAAAAAGAAGAAGGCGGAAGGCACACGCCGTTCTTCCCGGGCTACAGGCCCCAATTCTATATCAGGACAACTGACGTGACCGGCACAATCAAGTTACCCGAAGGCACAGAAATGGTTATGCCCGGCGACAACATTGTTATGGAAGTAAATCTTATTTCACCGACAGCTATCGAGCAGGGCATGAGGTTCGCTATCAGGGAAGGCGGACGTACAGTCGGCGCTGGTGTTGTGGATAAAATTATCGAGTAATCGATATATAAACAACCATTAAAAAACCCCGCATTGGCGGGGTTTTTGCCTTTTTTATTGACATTGCGGTTGACATTGCGGTATGTAGTTGCTAAAACATTAATACTAAATACTATTAAGAAACGAGACAATAATGGCAACAAAACAACAGAAAAAACATCGGATAAGAGTATGCCTAAAAGCATATGACCACCGCTTACTGGATGTATCCTCAGAAAAAATAGTCGATACGGCAAAACAAACCGGCGCAGACGTTGCAGGCCCTATTCCGCTGCCTACCAGGCGCAGGATATACTGCGTGCTGCGCTCACCACACGTTGATAAAAAATCAAGGGAGCACTTTGAATCACGTACCCATAAACGGATAATTGATATTCATAACCCGACGAGACAAACCACTGAAGACCTCAGCAGGCTTGACTTGCCGGCCGGTGTGGATATTGAAGTCAAGCTCTAAGCGATAAATTCAGGATTTACAAAGGCCGCAGGCTTGGCCTGCGGCCTTATTCTACCTTGAGCTTTTTTATTTCCTTTTCTTCCTTCTTGATTTTTGGCATTACAATGTCCAGTACGCCGTCCTTAAATTCAGCTTTAGCCTCGTTGCTTATTATTTCAGACGGCAGCGGAATATGCCTTATGAATTTGCCGTAGCGAAACTCGCTTCTGTAGAGGTCTTCTCTTTCCTCTTCCATTTTTTGTTTTGTTTCCGCCTTGATTTTTACCGAGTCTTCATAAACTTCTATTTCTATATCTTCTTTTTTAATGCCCGGTAGCTGTACTTTGAGTTCATAACCGCCGTTTATTTCGCAGAGTTCCACCGGAGGACGATAAACCAGTTCCCTGCCCTGTTCGCGTTCCGCGGGAAGCAGGTTTTCAAACGAGCCCTTAAAAATGTTTTCCAGCTCATCACGAATATCCTGCATGTAGTCCTCAATATAATATTTTTTAGGCCGCCTTATTTTTAAAAAATTCATGGCATTTCTCCTTATATTATTAACTTTAATCTTATTTACGGACATTTTTTTACAAATTTCTTCCTACTTTTTTCCTGTTTTTTTTAAAATTTTTCCTTTTTGTATTAATCTATAAAAATGGACACAATCTCTTCAAAAACAATCGGGCTGATAGCCGGGGAAGGCGAACTGCCCGTAAAACACGCCCAATCAGCACAGGAAAAGGGCTTTATAGTGTTTGCCATTTCTTATTCACCCGAAAACAGGAAACAACTGGAAAAATACTGCGAAAAAGTATTCCCCTGCGGCCCGGGTGAGGTTCAAAAAGCAGTTGATTTAATGCGCAATGAGGGCGTTAGCCAGATTACATTCCTTGGCAAAGT
>JANQGS010000226.1 GCA_028277195.1 Candidatus Gastranaerophilales bacterium | reverse complement strand
TAATTACTACAGAATAAGAAGCGGTAATTACAGGATTATCCTTGAAAAAATTCATACAGATAATGATATTATTATAAAATTCCTTAAAATAAACCATCGCAGAGAGGTTTATAGAAATATTTAAAATTATGCCGGGCTGGCATTTTGCCAATAAAAATGAGTTTTAACTCAGTGAGGCGTTAGAGGGAAATTTTATAGCAGTGCGGGCAAATTTTTGCCCGCACTATTTGCTTGTGTAGAAAGTTGTATAATTTTTTAAATTCCCAATTTTCTTGCAGCTTCATCAGCAAGAGCTCTCATTGATTTTTCCTGGTCAAAAGGATTAAGCCTTGTTTCAGATAAAGGTACCTCTCTCCCGAAAGGGTTATAATAACCTTTTTTCGCAATGCCGATAATATGTTCAGACTCTGGAGCAACATGACTTAAAAATACACGCATTTTTCTCTTATCCTTGGGTGCTTCTTCATGCATGTATCTAAGAGCTTTCCCCAGTATTTCTTGAGCAGTTTGTAAATTTCCTCTTACTGCCTTTGCTGCCTCCTTAGCCCCCGCAACCATTTCTTGTAATTCAAAATTCTTAATCACTCCCACTCTTGGAGGCTTTAATTGTAAAAACCTTGTCCCAAAATTCACATTATTTTTTCTTTGACTCATTGGCCTATAAGTTTGTTGCGTAAAGTTAACTTGATTTGTAATCATAATAATATTCCTTTTTATTTAACACAGATAATTATTATATCCTCTAAAAATAAGAATTAACTCTTTTAAAACCTGCAATTAACAAATCGTTACAGTTACCGCAATTGGCAACAGTTCAGGCTATCTTAAATTTAAAATTTTTAATTAAAATATATAAAAATGAGTTTTAACTCAGTGAAGCCTTAGGGGTAAATAGGGGATAGGTCTTTTACTTTTAATTTTAAATGTTTCTGATATGGGTTATTTCAGTATTTTTACCAAATAAAATACCTATCATATCTACCCTGAAATCTTTATAAGCGCCTGAATTTTCCCGGTTAATATATATTTCAGCAAGTTTTTTTATCCTGTTAAGCTTTTTGGTACTTATTGCCTCGGTCGGGTGCCCGAATTCATTTGATGTCCTTGTTTTTACTTCAATAAAAACAAGCGCGTCATTATCCTGTGCTATTATGTCTATTTCCCCGAACTTTGAAAATCTCCAGTTTTTTTCGATAATTTTAAAACCCTGCCGTATGAGGTATTCAACGGCAATCATCTCTCCTTTTTGGCCTTTTGAATGGTTTAATCTCATTTTATTACCTGCTCAATCCCGCCAGGCTCTCTATTTTCCCGGAATTTATTATCTTATATATTTTTTCCCTCAATTCCTCCAGCGCTTCATCGGTATAGCTCTCAAAATACCTGAAACCCTCCGGAATTTTAATATCTGATGTGGTTTCCATCGTTGTAAAACCATTGTTCAAATCCACGAATTCCCTGTAAGCCCTGAAATAACCGTTTATATTGCTCCCTATCCCGGAAGGCCGCCTTAAATAATATTTGCTCGCCCCATCAAGTTCTTCCAGCGCATTAAGCACAAAATCCATTTCCTTAACATAATCCGGGGGCGCTTCCGTTTCTTTTGCTATGTTGCCGGTTATTTCCCGGGGGTTTTCCCTGTACCTGTAGTGTAAGTAGCTTCCCCACAGAATACATCCCAGGTAAATATAAGCGCTGGATTTAATTATAGGTATTAACCGGGCTTCTATCCTTTGAAACTCAAATTTTTTCCGGTGAAGCGATTTGAGTTCGGCTATTTCACTGAGGATTTGCGGTATTTCAACGGGAAATCGTATTGAAAATTCAGAAAACCCGGGGTCAAAACTTACTTTTTCATCTTCATGCATTGTTTTTTTCCTTTACTTAAAATTATAATAGAACTCAATGAGAATTAATAACCTTTTAACATTAGTTGTACTTTTTTTAATAATAGCGGTATTTTTAAAGATACTCATAAAATTGTTGCCCCTGGCGCTTATTATTATTCCGGCTTATTATTTGCTTAAAAAATCGGCGGAAAACCGGGAGCAAGTATATAAACAGTGCGGCTATTGCAAAAAAAAGGCCGGCAGGAGAGCTGTTGATTGTGATTTTTGCGGAAGACCGCTTGAATAGGAGGAAAAATAAATCATGGCAAAAGATGAAAGTTTTGACGTAGTATCGGAGTTTGACGCCCAGGAAATGCTCAATGCTGTTGACCAGACAAAAAGGGAGCTCCAGACAAGGT
>JANQGS010000079.1 GCA_028277195.1 Candidatus Gastranaerophilales bacterium | reverse complement strand
AGCTTCTTTTTCAGCAGTCCGCCGTTTACAACGATTCGAAAATGGCTTTTGATAATCGATTGTAAACGGTCTCTATAAATATCGACCAGCTTTCGTTCCATTCCTCAATGTCCTGTTCTGTTTTTAAATGCTCTACTACAAATTCTTTAAGTTCCGCCGAACAATGGTGCATGATTTCTTTTTCAAGGGAGAGATATTCCATAAACTTTTCGAGCTTCTTCTCTTTGATCTCCTGCTCAATTTTCTGGATAGTGGCCTGATCCTTTTTAATCCCTATCGCCAGTTTCGCTTCTTTCAGACCGCCTGTTTGAGTATGGCGCTTATCCGCCGTTCCGTCAGCTTTGCGGTGGGTAAGGTGTTGCGGTTCCAGCTCAATTATCCACTTAGCACGTTTTGAGCCCGGCTTGGAAACGTCCTTTGCAAGATAATTCACGCCGTCCAGAGAAAAGCGCCCTTTCCGGCAATGCTTAACCATATTTTTTGCGCTTAACTTGTGTTTATCGCAAAGTTCCTTTACCGTCATTTTTCAAAAATCCTTCTATGTTTTCAATCCTTAAATATTTATTGACCCTCCTAGTTCCCCGCCCAAAACCTTTAGGTTTTAACCCCCAAAGGTAATTTTAATTACCCCCTATTTTCGAAACCCAAAAATTTTTTCAAATCACGAGTTGTACGGCTTACCTCTTTTCATTTTCGGGGGCTGGACAGTACCTTTTTTATGTATTGCGGCGGACGTTAACAGGAGAGGAGCTGTTTGACAGATAAAAAAATTTAAAAATTTTTGTGGAATCGTTAACACAAAAGCTATTGATTATATGGCTTTTGTGCTCAACTATGGGATATTAACTCGTTAACCATTTTCTTTCATTAGCTGAAAGATTTGTTCTGCCCAGGGATATTTTTTGGCTATTCTTTTGAGCTGATTATAGACTGCCGGCTTGGAAACTCCCCGCCGTTTTGCAACCTCTCCATAGCTCGTAGGATACATGGTTAAAAATAAGTGTGCCGTCTCGTAAGCGGGGTGAGATTTGAGGCGGATTTCCTCTAAATCAGTTATAATTGTCTGCATTTGCCGGGGAATACTTGTGCGCCTGGCAGCTTCCTTATATATGGCCTCAACAACGAACCTCATACACTCATCAACATCATTATTAGGGGCTTCAACCGCCGCATTTGCTAATGAAAAATACTTGTCCTGGTTAAATTTTTTCATTTCATAAGCCCTTATATATTAATTTCTTATCTCTTTCTTGAACACTCTCAAGCTCTCTTGAAATTTGAGAGCGTCTGCACCGTAAACTATGTATCTGCGACCCATTTTAGAGGCAGGTAATTGGCCTAATCTTATAGCCTTTAGTATCCATTCGGTGTTTTGACCGGGTAAAAGCCACCATTGCGCAAGTTGTTTTACTGTGTAATTTTTTGTTGGTTTGAGCTCAAAACTCTCTAAAATCTTATTGTCTTTACAACCTTTTTTACGTCCGTTGATTTTGTTTTTTTCCTTTTCTGGATTTTTTTCCCTCATTTTTCACCTCAAAAATATGGTTATTATAATTATTTCGGTTTCTTATTAAATATTTTTGTCGTTAATATGGGGCTTATATCAAACCCGAAAAACGCCGTTTATTCTCGTTTTATAATTTTCGGAAGTCGTAATTTGTCCATAACGCCGGAATAAATAGCCGCCTGGCTTTCTTTGGCGCGTGAAATATGGTCTGCGATATAGCTTCTGGCTGCTTCAATGGTTTCCCAGCCGCCTATACGGGTCAATTCATCCAAGGGCTCAATATTCGCGCCTTCCCGCATTTCCTCGCAAAGCCAGTCATAAGT
>JANQGS010000124.1 GCA_028277195.1 Candidatus Gastranaerophilales bacterium | reverse complement strand
ACAACCCTGACCAGGGCAAAAGTTCTGAAATCCTACGCTGAAAGGTTAATCTCATTTGCAAAAAGAGGCGACCTGCACGCAAGAAGACAGGTTGCGGCTCATATTTATGACCAGGAAATCGGCGATACCACGGTTTTGAGGAAAATTTTTTCCGAAATAGGGCCAAAGTACAAAGAAACAAACGGCGGTTACACAAAAATATACAAACTAGGCCCCAGACGTGGTGATAACGCTGATATGGCCCTGATTCAACTGGCGTAATTACTTAACCAAAATTTTTTGTTACCTGCTTAATCTGTTAATCAAAACTTTGAATTTATCGGGTTTTGTGTTTTATTATTTATTGTGAGGTGTATTACAATGACTGAAAAAGAAAAAACAGAAATTAACGAAGAGAATAAGGAAAATGAAGAAAATCCGTTTGTCCCTGAAAACAACGGGGAAGAAACAGAAACTATAGAGGATGAACTTGAATCGCAAAAAAACCGATATGTAAGATTGGCAGCAGATTTTGACAATTACAGGAAAAGACAGGCCCAGGAAAGAGAAGCTCTCCTCAAGTACGGGGCGGAGGACACACTTAAAAAACTCCTGCCGGTCCTGGATACCCTTGAAAGGGCACAAAAATCCTTTCAGGAAATTGACGACCCCGTAAAACTCAAGGAAAGCTTTGATGCGATTCAAAAACAGTTGATAGAGGCGCTTGACCGTATAGGGATAAAAAAAATTGAGTGCGTTGGAAAGGAATTTGACCCTAATATTCATGAGGCTGTAATGCAGACGCCAACGGACGAGCACCCTGACCATACCGTTATTGCGGAACTTCAGAGCGGATACCGTTTGCACGACAGGACAGTAAGACCGGCACTGGTCAATGTAGCAGTTAAAGATTAAAAAAATGGCTAATAAAGATTATTATGAAATTTTAGGCGTTTCCAAGAATGCCACAAAAGATGATATAAAAAGCGCTTTCAGAAAACGGGCAAGACAGCTTCACCCTGATGTTAACAAGGCTCCTGACGCTGAGGAAAAGTTCAAGGACCTGGGCCAGGCGTATGAAGTGCTTATGGACGATGAAAAACGCAGTCTCTATGACAGATACGGCGCGGAGGGGCTGAAAAATGCCGGTTATGACTTTAACGGGCCGTTTGAATTCGGGTTCGGCGATTTGAGCGAAATACTCTCCTCCCTTTTTGGAGGTGGATTTGGCGGGCCGGCTCGCAACCCGAATGCCCCGAGAAGGGGCAGTGACCTCAGGCTTGACTTCCAGGTGGAATTTGAGGAGGCGGTTTTTGGAATAGAAAGGGATATTGATATAACTCACCTTGAAACCTGCGGAAAATGCGACGGTAAAGGAATGGAGCCCGGCACAGGCCCGTCAACCTGCCATACCTGCGGCGGTACGGGACAGATTCAGCAGACCACACAGACTATACTCGGGCATTTTACACAGATTGCCACCTGCCCAAAATGCAGGGGTACGGGCAGGATTATCTCCAATCCCTGTAAAAAATGCCACGGAGAGGGAAGAGCAGATGTTTCAAAAGTTATAAACATTAAAATTCCGCCCGGGGTCGATAACGGCACAAAGCTTCGGGTAAGCGGCGAGGGTGACTCCGGCAAGAACGGGGGCCCGCCCGGTGATTTATATGTAGTGCTCTACGTAAAGCCTCACAAATTATTCAAAAGGGACGGCATAAATGTCTATATAGAAACAGGTATAACGTTCTCACAGGCAGCGCTGGGGGATACAATAGAAATTGACACGGTTGACGGGAAAAAACAGCTCAAAATAAACCCGGGAACGCAGTCAGGAACAGTCCTTAGCATAAAAGGCGCGGGAATACCGTATTTAAATATGCCCGCAAGGCGGGGAGACCAGTTTATAAAAATTAATGTAAACACCCCTGCGCATCTCAGTGATGAGGAAAAAAAGATTTTCAGCCGACTCGCGGAAATTGAAAGCCAAAAATCACAAAAAGAGTCTATTATTGACAGGTTTAAGGGTGCTTTTACAGGTTAGTACATTGTTATTAGTAAAATTCTGAAAAAATTTTTACTTTATTAGTATGAATTTTTTCCTTTAACCTTAATATCATTAAAATTATTTTCGATAGCTAAATTATATAGAGAGAAAATAAAAGTTTTATGTTCAGCAGTTCAATACAAAAAATGCTCAATACCTCAAGCATTGACTCAGCGCAAAAAAGGGTAGCGCAGATAGAAACGCTTATTGCCAAAAGAACGGCAAATATAAACACTCCCGGGTTTGCCGCCGTGCTGGAGCAAGAGCCTGCAACTCCCCCAAAATTCAAACTGGCGGAACCCCCAAAAACCACAAAAGCCGACATTGCCGGAATTGTCGGTAATACCGCGCAAAAATATAATGTGGACGATAAACTCGTAATGGCAATTATAAAACAGGAATCGAATTTTAACCCCCGGGCAGTCTCAAAAGCCGGAGCCCGGGGGTTAATGCAGTTAATGCCCAAAACAGCGGAAGAAGTAGGTGTTTTAAACCCGTTTAGCCCGGCCCAGAACATAGAAGGAGGCGTAAGATACCTGAAGCAGATGCTGGATAAATATAACGGAAACCTTATACTGGCCCTGGCAGCTTATAACGCAGGCCCGTCCAACGTTGACAAATACGGGGGAGTGCCCCCGTTTAATGAAACGCGGGACTATGTTAAAAAAGTACTGTCAAATTACCTGGGTTGAGGAGTTCAGCCTGGTAGCGCTCACTACGGGCATATTTTTATAGGCACTTATTTGCTTGTAATCAACATTTTCCTCCCCTGTCGCAATTTTCCAGCCGGTAAAAGCCCCTATAAGTCCCAATAATACCGGTAAAGGCAGTAAATTAGAGGGAATGCCCTTTATGTTAAGTTTTTCATCTATTATGGACTGCAAAAATTTGCATCCTGCCGGCATCCTGACCCTGTAGGGAGGGTTTAACCTCAGCACGTTAATTGTGAAATACGGGTTATACCTGTATACATCCATGCCCAGGGCTGAAAAATAATTGCACAATTCCGCGCCCCTGTCGCTGTATCTTTTTTTCCAGGGGGGATTTTTTCCCGGGTCTATAGTGTTTGAGGTAAGGACCTGGGTCTGTTTTGACTCAATCCTCCACCTGCCGTTCAGCATCATTATATTTTTTGGCAGGTCAACGCACATTATGGTGTTTTCCGGGGGCGCGAGCAGTGAAAAGTTTGCGATAATTGTTTTGAGCTCGCTTAACTGGTAAGCCTTATCGCTCTTTATCAGGTTTAAATCCCTGTCAATTACCGCTATCCCGGACTCATTAGATGAGTCAGAGCCTATTGAAAGGCCGATAAAACAGAATTTTTTCTTATCATTTAATTTCATATATTTTTACGGGCTTGCTCCTGCCTTTTACTAAAACTTCGTCCCTGTAACAGGTATCCATAACATTTTTTACTTCATTATAAGTTGATTCGCTTATTAATATACTTGAATTATATTGTTTTGTCAGGCTTTCTATCCGGGAAGCGAGGTTAACATTATCGCCTATTACAGTGTAGTCAACCAGCCTTGGAGAGCCCATATGGCCTACAATCATTTCCCCGGTATTTATGCCTATTCCTATATCCAGGGGTTCTTTGCCTTCCTTTGCCCATTTTTTATTGAGTTCAGCGAGTTTTTCCTTCATGGAAATTGCGGTTTTTACTGCCCTCAGGGCATGGTCGGGCATTTCCACAGGGTCGTTATAGAATGCCATGATTGCATCACCTATATACTTATCCAGCGTGCCGTTATGGCTTAGAATAACCTCAACCATCTCTGTTATGTATTCGTTGAGTATTGCAATCACCTCATCAGGGGTATTTTTTTCAGACAGCGTGGTAAACCCTCTTATGTCGGAAAAAAGCACTGTCATTACCTTTCTCTGGCCGGTATGGGAGAGCTCAGCCTTTTCGGAGAGCAATTTTTCCAGTATCTGCGGTGATACAAACTTCCCGAATAATTGCTCTACCTGCTTTCTTTCCCTGCTTTCCCGGTAATTTATATATGCGTAAGCGCTTATCCCGGTTAAAAACATAAACGTAAGGGAATAGGTCATATTTAACCATATCCTGAGCTGGGGATGTATAAAGGCTATTATTGCAAGCGCTATATAGAGCAGTATTATAAAGATAAATACCTGCAATTTAGCTGAATTTGAGTTTATTTTCAGCATTGCGTAACCGATAGTAAGGCATAGCAGGATGGTTATGAGGATATCAGCCCGGGGAGGGGATTTCAGGATAAATTTCCTCCTGTGCGGGTTTGTTGTATCAGCATCGTTCAGGATATTGTCCGTAGCGGTTGTAATTATCTCAGGCCCCGGGTACACTGACGCCATTGGAGTAGGGTGAAGGTCAGTACCCGCCGAAGTCTGGCCTATTACCACTATTTTATCCCTGAAATAATCCGGTGATATTTTATGGTGTTTATTGACCGAATCGAGCTTTCCCCGCTCAAGAGCGCTGCTGAGAATAACTTTTGCGACCGGTATATTTTTATATGTTCCGCCCGGGCCGTGCCAGTTGAGCAGCATCCTGCCCTGATTATCAACGGGTATAACTCTTTTTCCGATAATTACATTGTTTTTGTTTATTTTAAAAGGTTTTTTTTCCTTTTCGGGTATAACTGAAAGTACTGCGGCCAGTGGCAGTGAGGGAAGGTAGTTTGTGCTGTCGGTATTTACCAGGCGGTAGAGGGGGACATGGTGTCTGAACACAACATTTTCACTGCTTTTAAGGTTTATAACCCCCATTTTAGCGGCATTTTCTGTCAGTTCCTCATATATTGAGGATTTTTCGTAAAAAGTAATATTATTAAGAAAGTCCCGGGCTTTTTTATTTTTATAAAAAGTGTTTTCATAAGCGTCATAGTCAGGGTTTAAGCCCAGGCGTCCGTCAAGTGGTGTTCTTTTGTACTGCGCGTCGTAAACCTTTGATACATATATATCTATAGCTTTATTGAACTGGTTATCCAGCTTACTGTCATATTCCCGGAGTTGTTCGTCAAAGAATCCCAGGATTTTTTCAACATTTTCATTGTTCCCGGGCAGGGATAGCGCGGTCGCTATTATGACATTTTTATTCTTAATCGCGTCTGCGAAGTATTTATCGGAATACTCGTCCGTATTTCCCTCAAACTTAAGGTCAAAAACTATTGCTTTCGGGTTTCCCTTGCTTATGAAATTAACGATATCGCCCCAGGTGCTTCTGGGCCAGGGCCATCTTCCGGGGTTAATTCCCGGGTAGTTTTCAAGGATTTTTGTTGTATCATCATCAGCTGCGAGCAGTATTATTCCGGAATCGTGCTTTGAGAGCGAATTTTTTTCGGTTGCGATTTTCGCGCGCCAGTCATAGGTTATTGTTTCAATATCAGACATTATATATTGAAGGAAAAAATACCAGGAAAAAAATAAAACCAAAACCGGGGCTGATATGAATTTTAAAAGTTTATAGTTAATTTTTTTCATTTAACAATTTTAACATTTTTTATGGATTTGAAGAATTTTTTCAAACTCATGTATATTTGCACAAATCCTTAACTGCAATTTTCAATAAATGTTAACAAAACATTAAGATTTTCAAAATTTATTTGCAAATTAATTAATATGTGGTAATATTATAGTTGTAAATTAGGATAATTATGTACACTTGAAAATTAATTAATATTTGTAACAAAATTATCTTAACGTATCATTCATTTTAACTTTTAGTACTTTATAATAGTAGAGGTTACTCTTTAGTAATTCATGGTAAAAACATATGCTAGACCAAGTAACAAACAGAACAAACACAATCTTTCAAGCTACTGCGCCGGGAGTTCAACCTCGGAATCTGACAGTGCCCGTTAAAAGAAGAGAGACCCCTGCACTTGCTTTTGCTAATGTTGATTTAAGCAGGCCGGTTTCGTATGTTAATAACGAATATCAACGAAGAGCTGCACTTTTTGACACACTTGCTTAATCACAAAAGTTTTAATAAAAAAGACCTGACACATCAGGTCTTTTTTATAGTCATATACTGCTCCCATTTCTTACTTTCTCTCGATAATCTCTACGGCAAAACCGTCAGGGTCATTTAAAAACGCTATTTTAGGCCCGCCTTCTTTTACCGGGAAAGGAGGGCGGGTATATTCCATCCCAAAATCCGCCAATTTCCTGCTGAATTCATCAAGGTCCTTCGTTTCAAATGCCAGGTGCCCGAAATAATTTCCGTGATTATAACCGCTTTCAGGCTGCTCATGGTTGTGCGTCAGCTCTATTGTGCAGCATTCCCTCTCGTCAGATACAAAATACAGCGTCGCGCCCTTTAGCTCCATTTTTTTAACTTGCTTTAAGCCAATCAGCCCGGTATAGAAATTGAGCGATTTTTCAATATCCCTAACCCTTATCATTGTATGCAAAAACTTCATATTTCCCTCCTGAAGTTAATCTATCAGCAGGTATATTTTACATAACAAGCCCTTGTATTTCAAATACCCCTAGCCTATAAGGCAGTTTTCCAGGTATTCTATGTTTTTTAGCTTGTTTTCGTAAAGATACTGGATAAACTTAAGGTAATTCCTTGAGGTTGAAGAAATAGTGAGGCTTATCTCAAAACCGTCCGAACAAAATGGTTCATAGTCATACACTACATAGCTGTTGTATTTGCTCCTCCATTCTTTCTTTTCGATTCTGCAATTGTTTTCCTGTGCAATTTTTTCGAGCCATGGAAGAATATCCTTTGCCACGTTCTTAAATTCCAGCAGGTTTGGGTTATAAATGTTTTCCTGGTATTTTTGCCTTAGCTCCATAGCTAAATCTCCTCTACGTCCACGCCTGTATAAAGTGTAGGTTATACCGGAAGTGTTTTAAATAAACAAAAGCATAATAACGGGACTGCCTGTTAGGGTTATAATTCTTACTATGGAAGACATTGCCTCACAACTTGATAAAGACCGCATATTATACAGGGAGCTGTTTATCAATGCCTCTAAAACCTTTAAGGAGCTGGTAAAAAGCTATAAAGACGATTTTGCCTGCAATAAATGCGGTGTTTGCTGCAAAATAAGGTACTCAAAACTGTCCCCTGAAGAAATACTACAGCTTGCAGATGAGGAAAACGACCCGACAGCCCGTGAATTCCTTGAATTATTTGTCCCGTACGCTGATAAACCCGGGCATGGGTATGCGGGGCTTATTGGCCTGAAGCATGACGAGCCGGTTTATTTTTATTACTGCAAATACGCCGGGAGCAGGGATAATTGCGATAAGATGCCTGCTTGCAGGAACTTCCCGGACTCAATAACTACCATATTACCTGCGGAGTGCGGTTTTCGGCACTGGCAAAAATTTATGCTGAACAAAATAA
Source organism: Candidatus Gastranaerophilales bacterium (assembly GCA_028277195.1). GTDB lineage: Bacteria > Cyanobacteriota > Vampirovibrionia > Gastranaerophilales > UBA9971 > JANQGS01. The sequence goes on along the minus strand of JANQGS010000124.1, from coordinate 1,750 downwards.
TTACTGAAATAGAACCTGACATAGACAAGAAAATGCGGGAAATACTGGCTTTTCGCGAGCAGTTTAAGTGCAGGAGGACCGGCACATGCTGCAGGCTTGCGTGTTCCGAGTTTTCCCCGGAGGAGCTCAGGCAGAAGGCCCTGGACAATGACGAGTTCGCAAAACAGTTTACTTCCGTTTTTGTGCCCTACACAAATATTGATGAGGCGAGGGAGGTTTATCCTGAATATGTTGAGCTTGTCCTCTCGAGGCTTGAGAGGGGTGAAAAGGCTTATTTTTACTACTGCCGGCACTTACGGGGCAATAATACTTGCCCGGTTTATGAAGACCGGCCCGGTATATGCAGGGATTTCCCCGACAATCCCTTTTCCATAATCCCCCATTCATGCGGGTTTTACCGGTGGAAGGAAGAGGTTATTGTTGCTGCGTATACTTATTCTGCCATGGCGCAGGTATACGGGTTTTATTCGGAAAAGATAAAATTTGCGCTGGAATAGCTTTTTGTAACCACTCAGCTCTAAGTTTTAATAAATCCTGGAATAATAGTGAAAATATTCGACAATAGTATTGGCCAGCAGCGGCAGGATTATAAGCATTATTAAAGTGCCGATAAGCGGTTTAAACAGGAAGCTGAGCTGGAAAACGTTTATTTGCGGGGCTACTTTTGATATTATCCCGAGTATAAGGTCCTGGCAAAGCGTTGTTATAACTACCGGGGCAGCTAATTGTAAACCGATAAACAACACATTACCCGTTAAAAAGATTATATAATCCAGGTTTACTATTTCCTGCAAGGGTAAAGCCGTCCCGTACAGGGGGAAGACTTCAAAACCCCTCTTAAAAGCAAGAAAAATCCAGAATAATCCACCTATATGAATGAATATTACCGTTCCCAGATAGGCAAAAAACCTTCCCATAACAGATACCTGCCCTCCGGCGCTGGGGTCAAACATCATTGAGGATTGCATTCCCATCTGCATATTCACCATTTCCCCTGCTGCGGCAATTGTTTCAAATATCACTGCCGCCATAAAACCAATCAGGAAACCGAAAATAAAATTGAGCAAAATGCCGAGCAAAAAAGAGCTCTCGGCAGGGGGGTATGTATCCTTAAAAAAAGGCAAAAAAGTTATGGTGAGCATAAAAATAAACCCGAGTTTTACCATTTTCGGGAAATCCCTGCGGTTAAAAACCGGGGCTGCCAGGATAAAACCGGTAAAACGCGGAAATAGCATTATTCCGGCATAGAAATAATTTTCAAAATGCGGTATTTTATTCAGGGCTTCAAGAATTTGTTCCATTATCACTCAAGCCCCGGCGGCAGGTCTACCTCAAAGCAATCAAAGCCCTCATACCCCTTATTTATAATCTTAACCCTGATATCAAAATTGTATACCCGCTTTTTTGTCCACACTATAAGGTTTGTGCTTACGGGTTTTAGGGGTTTTACCAGCATTTCATGACGCTTGTTATAGATGCCGGGCAGTATTTCCACATCAAAAGCGTCTTCTACGCCGGTTTTATAGCGGATAATCTTCTCGTCAAAGCTGAGAAGGTGCGAATAGTTCTCTTTCAGTTCAAGTTTTTTATTGATTTCATCAACCGCAATGACAGGCAATGCCAGTAAAAGCAAAAAAACTCCTATCGTCATTCCGGGCTTGACCCGGAATCTCATGAATGAGTGCGACCGGTTCTTACTACCGCTTCGCCTGAGACCCTGAATCAAGTTCAGGGTGACATCCTTTATCCT
>JANQGS010000095.1 GCA_028277195.1 Candidatus Gastranaerophilales bacterium | reverse complement strand
TTATCATCAATTCCTTCCCTCAGGACTTCAATTTCCTGCTCTAAATTGGACAGAACTACCTTAATATCCTCAAACTTTACGTCCAGGTTAAGCGAGTCCTTAAAGGTTTCAACATTATTGTGCTCCAGGCCCTCAAGCAATATATTCAGCTTATCCTGCAATACCTGCATGCTTTCACTTACTGTTTGCAGGTTTTCTATTGGGTGTAAATTTTCCGTTATACAGGCAATTTTTTCATTTAATTCATCAAGGTCAAAATCATCCGTTTTAATGAGGAGGAGCTTTTCCTCAAGAATATTGAGTTTATTGTTTAATGCTTCATTTAATGCAACAAAATTTTCATTACTGTCCGAAGCGGCCCGGTTAATGTTTGAAAGGCCGGAGAGCAATGTATTTTCCTGTAATTTAACGAGATTTTCCAGGTCATTAATCTGTTCGGCATCCGCAAGGCTTGCCAGGGTGTCTTTTACATTGTTCAACTCAGCATTCAACCGGTCATAGTGCCGGGATATGAGTCCCATTGTTTCCTTTATTTCCGTTATATCCTCAATATCACTCCCTGTTGAGGGGTATGCGGCGGTATTTTCCCGGAGCTTAACGGCTTCAATTTTTTCGGAGACAGCGTTATATTTTTCCGTCAAATCAGCGTTCAATTCGCCGATTATCAGGTTTAAAACACCTGTATAGTCCGCCTGGGCAAGAATGTCAACCTTTGTTTCAATCCTGCTTAACACGTTATCTTCCTGGAAATTCCCTATGGTTTCCTGCTTTAAGTTTTCAATTTCCCGAGTATGTTCCATACTAGCCACTCTCCGTTTATTTTTTTCTCTCCGAGCCGGTAACACTGCTTAATCCTCAATTTAATTAAAAATTTATATACAATACAAATACTTTTAAATATTTTAGCAAAATTTATATAAATTGGGATACTGAAAACAGCCTATTTAATTTAAAGTCCAAAATGTCCCGCAACTACAGGGGATTAGGGGTATAAAACAATTTATTTAAATATTACAAATAATTAACTCGAATTGTTGAAATTATTGAATTCATCTATTGACAAAATGTTCGGCTTGCCGTACAAATATATTATGTTAAAAGAGAAAAAAATATCAGCCAGTCTTGAAGACTACCTTGAAACGATTTATGAAATAATCGAGGAGAAACAGGGTGTTAAGGCAATTGAAATCGCAAGGCGGCTTGGGGTTGGCAGGTCTTCCGTTACTGAGGCCCTGAAAAACCTTGCGGAAAAGAAACTCGTTAATTACGGCAGGTATGATGTTATCTCCCTGACCCCGGAAGGGAAAAAGGAAGCCCGGAAAGTCGCCCTGAAACATAAGGTCCTGTATGATTTCCTGTTTCAGATACTCGGGGCGGACGAGGAAGAAGCGCATAAAAACGCCTGCAGTATAGAGCACGTTATTTCTGAGGATGTTTTAAGGAGGCTGGTGTTATTTATTGAGTTCAATAAACAATTTCAGTGCAAGAATCACGATTTTATAGAAGAATTTAAAGAGTTTTATGAAAAGGCAAAAAAGGAGTAAAATTATGACAGGTTTAGACAGAACAGCACCAATAGCGTATGGGACAAAACTGAATTGCAGTGAATCCGCCCCTAAAAGCCCCGCTAGAATACGCCATGAAGGAAAAGACGGCCCTCATACGGACTTGCTTAAAAATCCTGACAGGGATGTTTTTGTAAGGCAAAAATAATGAGTGTTTTCGGATGTAAAAGCTGTAAAAATTGTTCAGCCGGAAAAAATAAAGAAGAGATAACAGGCAAATTACCAGTGATAGCGCTGGCAGGTAATCCGAATGTCGGCAAATCCGTTATCTTTAACGCTTTATCAGGTTTTTACGTTGAAGTAAGCAACTACCCGGGCACAACGGTTGATGTATCAAGGGCTTTTACAGACCTGGGGGAAATAATAGATACCCCCGGCGCGTATTCACTGGGAAATTACACGGATGATGAGGTTGTAGCCCAGGATATTATACGCTCATCGGATGTTATTATTAATATTGCGGGCGCACTGAGCATAGAACGGGATTTATTCCTTACACAACAGCTCATAGATATGGATTTTCCGGTAATTCTTGTTGTAAACCAGATGGACGAGGCGGAGAAAAGGGGAATTGACATAGATTGCGAAAAGCTCGAAAATCTTACGGGAATCAGGGTTATACCTGCTGTTGCCATCCGCAACAAAGGCATTAACGAAATTATAAATGCGGTTAAAAATAAGGAATTTCACACCTCCGGCAATAAAACGCCATATATAAACGAATTGTTCAAAAACCGTGACGTTTCGCGCAACGAAAGGTTCTTAGAGATAGTCGGGATTGAATCCCGGGAGACCGGGAGTCCTGAAAAAAAAGAGGCCATTTATTCGCAAAGAAGAAAAATCGTTAATGATATGGCCGATAAGGTTATTCTCCGCTCGGAAAAAAAGCAAAACCTCTCCGATGTTATTGGAAACCTTCTTCTAAACAGGTTTATAGGTATAGCAACCGCCCTGTTAATGCTATACTTGCTGTTTCTGGTGATAGGGGTTTTTGTTTCGGGGGAGGTTGTGGATTTTTTGCTGGGAAAAATCCGGGAAAACTACTCGCCCCTGGTGCAGGGAGTTGTACGGGGGATAGTGCCGGTATCATTTATCGGTGAAATCCTGGCGGGCGAGTTTGGGGTGCTGACAATGACCGTTGAGATAGTAATAGGGGTATTGCTCCCCCTTATTACGGCGTTTTACCTGTTTATGGCGGTTCTTGAGGACTCGGGCTACCTGCCCAGGCTTGCGGTCCTGACAGATAACATCCTGAATAAAATAGGGCTGAACGGAAGGGCGGTAATTCCCTTGCTTCTTGGATTTGGATGCGGGACAATGGGCGCTCTCACAACCAGGATACTGGGCTCGGGAAAGGAAAGAGCTATAGCCACGGCAATAATCGGGATAACAATACCCTGCGCGGCCCAGCAGGGTATTATTATAGCTATTATTGCGGCTATCGGCGGGTTTAAGGTATGGGCAATATACCTCGGGGTAATTTTTAGTATTATGGTGCTGGTCGGCACTGTTTTAGACAGGCTTATTCCCGGCAGGTCAACGGATTTGCTGATAGACCTTCCGCCAATCAGGCTGCCGCTTGTTTTTAATACGCTGAATAAGACCTTTTTCAGGGTATTAAATTTTTTGGTTGAAGCTATCCCGGTATTTGCGATAGGTTCGGTATTGATAACCCTTTTAAACATGGCCGGGTTTTTAAAATGGCTGCAACAGGCGCTATCCCCGCTGGTGGTTAACCTGTTGGGCCTGCCGGCGGAGTTTTCGGACATATTTATCATGGGCCTGATAAGAAGGGATTTTGCTTCGGTCGGGCTGTTTAACCTGGCAGGGCTTGAGCAGGGCACGGGAGCGCTGACTGAGTCGCAAATCCTTGTTGCCTCGGTGGTGGTGACTTTATTTGTCCCCTGCCTGGCGGCCTTGATGGTCATTTACAGGGAAAGGGGCTTAAAAGAAGCTACACTGGTATGGGCCGGGACT
>JANQGS010000077.1 GCA_028277195.1 Candidatus Gastranaerophilales bacterium | reverse complement strand
GCGTAAGCGAATGACTCAATTATTGTCAGGCCGAACGACTCAAACCCGTATGTCGGCAATAAAGTAGCTATGCAGTATTTATACTGCTCTTCCAGTTCCTCCCCGGTCTTATACCCAAGGAATTCAATGTTTCCCAGGTTTTCATCCTCCGCCGTCTTTTTCAGGCAGCCCTCCTCCTCGCCTGTTCCTACAATATGCAGCTTTACCTCGGGCGGTAAAAGTTTCATTGCCCTGATAATGGAGTTGACGCCTTTTTCCCTGTTCAATCTCCCGACGTACAAAAAATACCCTTTATTTGTTTTTTCCGGCTTTATTTTAAAATATGAGTCCTGCAGGAAATTGGGAATATGAACGAGTTTGTGTTTTTTAATGCCGTAGAGCCCGGCAAGTTCCATTATAGCCCTGCTCGGGCAGATAAAATAAGAGATTTTATCGTAAATCCTCGCTTCCCTGGTAAATAAATGCTCAACAGCAGCGGTAAGGTTGGCTATAAAACCCTCTGCCTTGCACTTGTGAGTGATGCAGTTAACGGGGTTGCCGCTTATGCAGGGGGTATCCGGGCAAACCTCCTCCCCGCTGCCTGTCCTGCGCAGGAAAGTTCCGTCCCCGGGGCATATAAACCTTATGTCGTGTATTGTCATTACAAGCGGTATTTTATGTTTTGCGCAGGCATTTACCACAGAAAAGGACAGATGGTGGTAAATATTATGGAAATGCACCAAATCAGGCTTTATATCCTTTATTAGCGATTCTATTTTCCCGGAGGCTTCGAGGTTGTATAACCTTTTGAAAAGATATTTAACCCTCCGGGCCCCCTTAATTGCCCGGTAATTTACATATTCGGGGAAATATTCCGTATAACCCGTTTGCGTAAGGTAGGGCTTTCTGTTTGTTGCAAAGAAAAAGACTTCAAAGGAATTTTTTTTTAGCAGTTGTGCTTCATCAAATATAAGTTTTTCCGCGCCGCCTTCAGCTCCAAAAAAATTATTTACGAATAAAATTTTCAAGTTGACTTACTCGGGATTCACATCTACAAATACGGGGTTATAATTAATCATAATTTTTTTGTTGCCGGGCAGGGTTATCTGATGGCTTCTTGTTGTTCTTTTCATTGTCCAGGCCGCGGCTTTATATTTATTGCCGTCGCTGAATAACAGCACTACATCATCAGGGTTCGAGTCCAGCTTTGATACAAAATGCATTCCTTTCAGGGCCCGGAGCATTTTTTTTACCCCGTTATAAGAGTCCCTTGGGGAGAAATCCTGTTTTAACAGGCCGAACGTGCATTCTGACTCGTATTTATCGGAACAGTAGTCACGCCAGTTGTAGAGGATTGACACAGGGGTGCGGGCATAGAAAGTTGTCAGCAGGATTCTTTTTGCGTAAGCCTCCTGGAGTTCATCCGACAGTCTTTTTTTCCCGGCGCCCAGGGCGTCAATCTCATCTATGAGTTCTTCCCGGCTTTTATCCTGCCAGTCCTCTATAAAGAAAGAGTAAAATGACAGCAGAGAATAGCCCCATTCACTGGAAATAATCGGCATATTGCCCTTGCCGTACTGGCCCATGAGTTTTCTCAGGGGGTTAATATCCAGTGTAAGCGCTGTTTCAGGTTTTGTTTCACGGTATAAATGTATACTGATTGCATCAACATAGTTTAAAATATTCTTACCAAAGAGCTCTTTCCACAACCCCATATCTTCCTGGCCATGTATTGCCGGGCCTATGCATATTGCGTCGGGGTCTTCCGATTTTACGGCAACATAGGTTTTTTTCAGGAGTTTTGCGTATTCCCCCATATCAGGCTCAGGCTTCCAGAATACAGGGCTGTCAGGCTCG
>JANQGS010000016.1 GCA_028277195.1 Candidatus Gastranaerophilales bacterium | reverse complement strand
GCCGCCCAATCCACTGAGGGAGGGTGGGTGGGATATTTTGATAAAATTTTTTGCGAATAATAGCCTGAACTGTTGCCCTTCCCATTAAAAATGTTTTTTTATAAAATTATTCAATGACCGTAAAGACTGACAACCTAAAATATTGGCTGGGCTTTTCAAAACTCTATTCAATAGGCTATATTCACCTGAAAAAAATGCTCTCGCACTTTGGCTCAATAGAACAGTGCTGGCATGCCACGGCATCTGACCTGCTCGAAATCGAGGGATTTCACTCTGCTACAGTAAAAAAATTTACCGAAGAAAAAAAATCCGTTAAAAACCTCGAAAAACTCGAACAGGAAATCCTGCAAAAACAAATAAAAGCAATAACCCTGGAAGATGAAGACTACCCTTATTACCTGAAACAAATATATGACCCGCCCATAACCCTCTTTATAAAAGGCGGCACCAGTAAAATCAATCCCGAAAAATGCCTGGCAATAGTAGGCAGCAGAAAAGCCAGCCACTACATACAACAGGTCTTAAGAAAAATAATAAGTGACTTAAAAGGCACGGATATAACAATAGTAAGCGGCATGGCAACAGGAGTGGACTCATGTGCCCACCAGGCAGCGATTGACAACGATTTGTGCACGGTAGCGGTTCTGGCCTCGGGCCTGGACCATATTTACCCGAAATCAAACAAAAAATTGTCTGAAAAAATATCACAGGACAATGGCGCGGTTATTACAGAGTACTTTCCCGATACCAGCCCCCTGCCCATGCGCTTTCCCCGGCGCAACAGAATAATAAGCGGGCTGTCCCAGGGAACTTTAGTTGCTGAAGCGGGTCTTAAAAGTGGGGCGCTGATTACCGCCAACCTTTGCCTTGAACAGGGCCGTGAACTGATGTGTATCCCGGGGCAGGTAACAAACCCCAATACAGAAGGCGTTAATAAACTGATAAAAGAGGGCGCATCCCTGGTATCAAGCGCGAAAGACATATTAAACACCCTGAAATGGCCGCAAAATAACATAAATAATACCTCCGGCGAAAATATTCAGACTAAATTACTTGACAATGAGAGAAAAATATACGAAATTTTAGACTTAAGCGAACCTGTTTCGTTTGACACCCTGGTCGATAAATTAAAACTGAGCCCGGACGAGCTTATGACAGCACTTACAACAATGGAATTAAACGGCATAATCACACAATTGCCCGGGCAAAAATTTGTAAAGAACATAAATTAATGGCAAAAACAAAGAAAAAATCACTGGTAATAGTAGAATCCCCGGCAAAGGCAAAGACCATCAATAAAATCCTCGGCGATGATTTCACAATAAAGGCCTCAGTAGGCCATATAAGGGACCTGCCGCAAAAATCCTTCGGGGTTGACGTGGAAAAAAACTTTGAACCTGAATATGAAATCCTTGAAAATAAGAAAAAAGTAGCGGATGAGCTTAACCAGGCCGCAAAATCAAGTGAGGATATTTTCCTCGCCCCCGACCCTGACAGGGAAGGAGAGGCAATTGCCTGGCATATCTCGCACATATTAAACAAATCAAAGAAAAATATTTACCGGATAGAGTTCAATGAAATCACAAAAACCGCTATCCGGGAAGCAGTAAAACATCCCCGCCCGATTGACATGAACAGGGTTAATGCCCAGCAGGCAAGAAGGATACTCGACAGGCTCGTCGGCTATAAACTTAGCCCGCTCCTGTGGAAGAAAGTAGGCAAGGGCCTTTCCGCCGGAAGGGTTCAGAGTGTCGCGGTAAGGATTATTTGCGACAGGGAAGCGGAAATAGAAGCCTTTATCCCGCAGGAATACTGGAAAATCAGCGCTGATTTGGCTAAAGCAAAGTCATCAGCCCACTTCAACGCCGAGTTAACCAAATGTGACGGCAAAAAAGCTGAAATAACAAATGAAGAGCAGGCCTCAGAAGTTGTATCTACCCTTAATAAGGCCAAATTCAGGGTCGCAAAGGTAGCAACCAGGCAAACCCAACGCAAACCCCAGCCCCCGTTCATTACAAGCACCCTGCAAAGAGAAGTGAGCAACCGCCTTGGGTACTCGGTAAAGCGCACAATGCAGCTTGCCCAGAACCTCTATGAGGGTATTGAACTTGGTTCAGACGGGCATGTCGGGCTTATAACCTATATGAGAACCGATAGTACCCGTATTTCAGACGAGGCGAGAGATGCGGCCAAAGACTACATAATAAGCCATTACGGCAGGAAATATTATCCTGAACAGCCCCGGGTTTATGCTAAAAAGGGCAAGAACGTCCAGGACGCGCACGAGGCTATCAGGCCCACATATGTTGAAAAGACCCCGGAGTCAGTCAGGCAATATCTTTCAAATGAACAGTTTAAACTTTATAAACTCATATGGGAACGTTTTATCGCAAGCCAGATGCAAAGTGCTGACGTACAGACTGTTTCTGTTGAAATAGAAGCCGATAAGTACACTTTAAGGGCATCCAGCAGTAAAATAACCTTTGACGGGTTTTTAATCGTTTATGACGACAGGGATGAAGAGGTTAAAAACAATGTAATACCTGAATTGTCAAAAGATGATATCTTAAAACTGATTAAAGTCAACTCATCCCAGCATTTTACCCAGCCCCCGCCCAGGTACTCCGAGGCGACACTGGTTAAGGCCCTTGAAGAACTCGGTGTAGGAAGGCCCAGCACCTATGCCCCGACCATAAGCACAATACAGGAAAGGGGTTATGTAATAAAGGAAGAAAAATCCCTCGTTCCTACAGCACTCGGGCGCACGGTTAACGACCTGTTAATCAAGCATTTCCCTGATATAGTGGATTCAGCGTTTACCGCCAATATGGAAAACAACCTTGATGAGGTTGAAACCGATAAAATTGACTGGCGGGCCGTTTTGGGTGAATTTTACGGGCCTTTTGTCGAGGTGCTTGAAAAAGCCCAGAATGAAATGGAAAAAGTCCAAATCCTGACAGAACATGAATGCCCGGAGTGCAAAAGACCCATGGCATTAAAGACAAGCCGCTGGGGCAGCCAGTTTTTGGGATGTTCGGGTTATCCCGAATGCAAGAGCACAAAGCCGCTCACAAAAGACCTCAAGCCCGTGCCGGAAGACAGGCCAAGCGAGGAAAAATGCGAAAAATGCGGCTCTGGTATGCTTATAAAACAGGGGCCTTTTGGGGAGTACCTTGCTTGCACAAACGAAGAATGCAAGCACAGAAAAAAATTCATTAAAAAGACGGGGATTAAATGCCCGCAAAAAGGTTGCGACGGTGAGCTTATACAGAGGAAATCCAGGTACGGCAAGTTTTTTTACGGTTGCAGCAGGTATCCTGACTGTAATTTTGCGCTCTGGAATGAGCCAAGCGGTGAAAAATGCCCGGAATGCGGCTCTATGCTGGTGAATAAATACCTTAAAAGAGGCAACAAAGTTGCTTGTTCAAAAAAAGAATGCACATTTGAAAAACCAATGGAAGATTAATTTTTTATGCTAGAATAAATTTTATATTTTATTTGGGGTTTAAAGTATGGAAGAAAAAATACTGGAACAAATTAATGTCTTAGGAAAAAGCATCGAAGGCTTGAGCAAGCAATTAAATGCTTTTGAAATACAAACTAATAAAAAGTTTGACGGCATTGATGAAAGATTTAATGACATTGACAAAAAGTTTGACGGCATTGACAAAAAGTTTGGCGGCATTGACAAAAAGTTTGGTGGCATTGACAAAAGGTTTAAGGATTTAACCGGTCAGCTAAATGCTTTTGAAAAGCGTACAGATAAGAGATTTGACGATGTTGACGATAAAATTGAGACGCTTGGCATACAGGTAAAGGAAAATACAGACATGCTAAAAGCACTCAGGCATTCAGCGGAAGTCAATAAGGCTGAACATGACAAAATGATGGTTGATATGGCACATGTACAGGGCGATGTTAAAGCAATCCGAAAAGACCTTTCGAACGTTGAAATTTTAACGGCAAATAATTACGCGGATATAGCAAAATTAAAAGCAGTAAGATAATTATGCTTAAACTTGGCTTAATCGGATACCCCCTTGCACACTCTCTTTCCCCGGCCATGCATAAGGCTGCGCTGGCTAATGAGGGAATTAAAGGGGATTATGTATTGCTCGGGACGCCTCCGGAAAAACTTGAAAATATGGTTAACTTTTTAAAAAAAGGTGATTTCAGGGGGTTTAACGTAACCATACCTCATAAAGTAGCAATAATGGACTACCTGGATAGCATTGACAAACTCGCCCTTCAGGTGGGAGCGGTGAACACTGTTATTATTGAGGATAATAAAAGGCTCACAGGGCATAACACCGATGTTTTCGGCTTTATGTACGCAATCCCGGACAATATAAGGGAAAGTTTAAACGGTAAAAAAGCAGTTGTGCTGGGCTCAGGAGGTGCTGCAAGGGCTGTAACGGCAGGGCTGGCAGAGCTGGGGATTGCAGAAATACAAATAATTACACTTGAATCCGAATTTGAAAAAGCACGTGAAATAGAAAGCATATTAAATAACAATTACCGCAGGATAAAAACCGGCTATCGTGAGCCCGGGGAAAAAATAGAACTGGAGGATGTTGATATTGTTGTAAACTCAACACCTGTAGGAATGGAGGGGAATTTTATCGGCGTATCGCCCTTAAGCAGTTATTCCCTGGATACCCTGCCCGAAAATGCGTTTGTTTACGATATAGTTTATAAACCCCAAAAGACAAAATTGCTTGAATTGGCTGAAAAAAGAGGGCTCTCTGTGCTTGGCGGTCTTGATATGCTTGTATTGCAGGGCAAGATGGCTTTTCATTTATGGACGGGAGTTGAGCCTTCAGCCGAGGTCATGCGCTCTGCGATTGTTTAAGTTATTGTGCTCTAAAAAAGAAATCCGGAAATAAAAAATTTTTTCTAAAGCACAATGCGTAAGCAGAGAGCGTTTTTTAGGAAAATCCGGCTTTGCCGGTTTTCCTAAAAATAAACTCGTTTCACTATAACTATTTAATAAGCCGTTATTCATTTGTAGTGTCAATTTTTTTCATTGAAATACTTTATATAGATGAGTAAAAAGTTTAAAAAAAGGAAAAAAGACTATACTACTATGCATTTTTATGTTTTATACTTAGTAAATAATATACTAAAATGAGTTTGAATTTCGGAAAACCGGGCGAAGCAGGCGGCGCTGTCCGCATTTGCGCGGCAAAGCCGGATTTTCCAAAATCCATCGCTCCT